>NZ_LGUG01000004.1:2910635-3210635 GCF_001274715.1 Aneurinibacillus migulanus
CGAGTTGCGCAATAACACGGGCATCTTTTGGATCGTTCTTCGTTGGTGAATTATCATCCAGCTCTTTTGACTTCTTTACATGCATCGGATTAACGACCACGACCGGAATCCCGCGGCTTCGCAAGAATGCTGCTAAAGTCATCCAGTAGTGTCCGGTTGGTTCCATTCCGACAAGAAGCTGTGTTTTTTCGTGTTCCCTCATTATGTTTTTCATCCAGTGACAGAACGCTTCGAATCCCTCACGCATACTTGGGAAAGAAAAAGCTTTCCCATACATGAGACCGCGATCGTTTTGTGCGCGTGCTACATGTTTGTATTTAGCGATATCTATGCCAATAATCAAGGTAGATTCTGTGATTTGAGAAATGCGTTGATTTTGTGTATAATTCATGGTGAGTACCTCCTCTGTTATTTCGAGGTCACGGCCGTGACACTCTGTATGTTAACAGGAGGTACTTTTTTTATCCACTCGCATTTTCATTCATTACAGGAATGCTCCTTTTATCATTCCATCTTTATAACCTCGTTCGTACTCTCGTCTGTATTGTTTAAGCTCTCGAATATATAGAAAATAATAATCTCTGGTGTTTGCTTTTACTTCTTCTATGCCTCCGCTTTTAAAAGCATCGAATTGTAATGTTAATCCCGCTATAACACCAGAGCTATAATCTTTTTCTTCTGTATTGAAGCCTGCCTCACTTACCATTTTCTTAATTTCTTCAACACAACCAAACATGGTCATCCTCCTGTGTAAAGTAGTACAGATTTATAGTATGTGTATTTTCTTACGATAAAATACCTGTTTATATAAAAAGAAAATCATTACATAATGTCAGCATCCCAGTTAGAAACTAGAATATATACAGAAAGTGTGATGGAAAAGGAGGATACCACATGACTTACCCGCATTATTCTTTCGAAGGGTTTGCCGACACCTATCATCTAGCTGAGGATACGAGGCAGCATATTTACGATGTGATGGGACGATACCGGGATAAAATTGAGCTTGGAGAAAAAATTACAGAACCCGATTTCATGGAGGATATGGCACTTGCTGCAGATCTTAGAGAACAGGAGATTAGGGAAATGATTGCCGTGCTTGGGCATAGTCAGGCATGGCAGGATACGATGGAAGAGTTATATCGGACCTGGGCTGCCCAGGAAGGGAAGAACATACAGGACTGACATAAAAATGCCCGGCTTACCTAGAGCATGTACTGGATAAGACGGGCGTGTTCATCTATACTGAGCTTGAATCGAGCGCGGTTTCCTTTGTTTCATCTTTTGTTTCTTGTTTATATGTAGTGAGCCTCATTAAATATTCCTTAGAGAATTCCTCGTGATACGGAATCGCCGGAATGTCAGTAATGTCGCGGCCGCAGTGAGTGCATTGCCATTCACCAGGAATTAAATAATCAGCGGAGACGCTGATTTTTAAGCAATGGCAACAAAGTTTTTTGTGCATCGTCTAGGGTTCCTTTCCTAAGAGGTAATCCAATCTTACTTTACAATGACGACAGGGCATGAAGATGATCGGATGACTTTCATACTTACACTGCCAAGCACGAGTTCTTCATAATTACTAAGCCCTCGGCAGCCCATTACGATAAGATCGACACCGGTTTGTTCTGCAAACTCCAGCAGCTTTTTGGCCACATCACCCTCCAGTATGTGCCATGAAGCATTGCCATGCACTGTAAGTTTCTGTACGGTGTTTGTCAATAGCTTCTCCGTATGTGCTCTGTATTCATCTTTAAGGCCGGGATAGACGTGTAGGAGTGTGGCATCGACATTTGGCAGCACGCTTGCTACATACACGTCTATATTACATACTTTAG
Source organism: Aneurinibacillus migulanus (assembly GCF_001274715.1). GTDB lineage: Bacteria > Bacillota > Bacilli > Aneurinibacillales > Aneurinibacillaceae > Aneurinibacillus > Aneurinibacillus migulanus. Next base: position 2,912,474 of record NZ_LGUG01000004.1, read on the forward strand.
CAGCCTTGTCATTAATGAAGGCAACGGATTTCTCATCATAGGCGGAGCCGTCAACCGCTAATAGAATTTTGTTCATGTTCCCCTCGGTTTATTTTTCTTTTTATTCCATTATAATCAAAAAATGAAGCATGAAAAGTCTGGTTTTAGGACCAGCGTTCTATTTACTGTCTTTTTGCAATACAAATTTTTCGATGACATGGCGTACACCTTCTTCATTATTGGAGAAAGTCACATAATCGGCAATTTGCTTGATTGTCTCTGGCGCATTGCCCATCGCCACCCCGAGTCCTGCGGTCTCAATTAAGTCCAGATCATTGTAGCTATCGCCAATACCAATAATTTCTGAGCGATCAATGCCGAGCGTTTGGGCAAAATGCAGTACAGCACTCCCTTTGTTTGCTTCCGGATGCATGACTTCGAGGAAATATGGTTTTGATTTAGTAATGTGTGCTGCTTCGCCGAATTCCGCGCGCAATTCTTCCGCTAGCTCGTCCAGCGCTTCCGGTTCGTCAAAATACAGGAGCTTAATGAAATCCCGCTTAGCCAACCGATGGAGGTCCGATTCCACCGTATAAGGAACACCGGCGATCTTTACATATTGCTGGATTTTATCGTTATCTTCGGGTGAGTAGAGGATATCGTCCTGATACACTTGCAGGTGCATATTTTTTGCGCGTGCGATATCGATAACACGCCGTGAGATTTCTGGGGTTACCAGTCGTTCGTACATAACGGTCTCGCCTTTTGTATCTTTCACTACTGCACCTTGATAGGTAACCAATGGTACGTTTAATCCAAGTTGGGATGCGAACGGTAGGGCAGACGGAAACATACGTCCTGTCGCTAATGTGACGACAACCCCAGCTTCGATCGCCTGTTTAATTGCGTCTGCCGTTCCAGGAGTAACCGTTAAGTCATCTGTTAGCAGCGTATCGTCCATATCAATCGCAATCATCCGATACATAGTTATGTCCACTCCTTTTTGTGCATCTGTGTTTCTTATCCTATCATATCATACTTTTTTGCATGAAGAAGAAGCGGTAGCTAGCGTCCTATGAATAAAAGAGATACATAGGAAACGCTCGATGAATAGAACGTACAAGTATAAAATTACAGGCAGAAGAGGTACCTTTTTTAAATTATCTTCATTTGCATTTCATATTTCGATGGTAGTTGAAGTGTCTATTGTTTACAATGAATAATAAGTTCAGGGAGATACCATGGTGAACATTTTAAATTAAAATAGCATAGAGATAGCAGTATTGCTAAAAATAGGCGGGAGTTTTGCTTATTCACTGTGCCTTCTTTTTATAGACGGAAAATAATAAAGGCTCTTGTAGCGTGTGTAGAAACACGCTACAAGAGCCTGCATTTACTTATCCGATTTTTTTTACAGGACAACGACGCATTCATGTGTCTCGATCATATCTAGGATTTCATCTTCCTCCACCAGTGAGTGTGGGGAATCAATGCCGCGAGCTTCTGCTTCCTCTTTTTCCACATACACAGGAAGGGGCCAATCTTCATTACGGTAAACAGCGTCCTGTACCAATACGATAGTTCCTGCTTCAGCTTCCGCAATAATTTCATTGGCTGTCTCGTCTTGTTGTTTACTTAAGATAAACAGCGTTTTTTTCATTCGTGTTTGCCTCCCTAACCATAGCAAAGCGCGTGTGACGTGCTTTATCGTGGGGTTATATGTGGCCATATGAATAACCGCAATAAAAAAACTCTTTGAAAAGAAGAAAGCAAGGATGTTTTTTTCTTCTTCCAAGAGAATCCAATTATGTACTCCATATATGATTAATAGGATTCTAACGCGAATCGGCACACTTGTCAAATAAGGCAGAAGAAGGGTGCTACAGATTAGCGGATATAGCGGCTTTCTTTAATCCGTAGCCGGTATTCGCCCCGTTTCTTTTCCAGCCACGGATATTTCTGTCCTATTATGCGGGAGAGCAAGCAGAATAATGCATAGCGAAAATACGGAGGAGAGGAGGTACAGCTATCAATCAGACTATTATGACGCATATGTTATCGCCTCCTATGCTTTTATATTTACAATAATAGTATGACGCTGCCTTTCGTCAAGAAAGACAGCGAATGATCTTGCATCTGATGTCCTGTCTTCTGATTTTCCCTGTGCGACCATTGTGCCACCGTTATCCCGTGGAAGAGAAGGTTTGGATGAAGCGCATCCCGGGAGCAGCAGGCTCGTAGCGAGTACAGCAAGTGACAGGCGTTTCATAATCTTCTCCCCTTACCTCTTTTCTTTACATATTCTGTATAACTTTGCTTTTTCCTCTCGCAAAAGCAAAGAAAGCGCTTTAGCGAATGCTGCTTTGTTGCATGTCAGACGTATAAAGGGGGAGAAGCAGAAGGCACAGTCAGGACAATTGTTGTTTCAACTTCTCTAAAAGCGCCATCTGGCCGCCCATCAAATCTGCGATTGATGTTTGCATGGCCGGTGTTTGCGGTGTATATACCCATTGATCTTTTTGCATCATTTGCATCACTTTGTATGTTGCCAGCGCGTCGTCAAGCGCACGGTGTGTTTGAGAACCTTCCGCCAATCCATATTTATCTAGGGCATACCATAACCCAGGTGTGTCCTTGTATCCGTAATAAAACTGGTATGCTTTAGATAGGTCCAGCCAATCCTCCAGCATGACGGAAAACGGAAATTTCACATTATGTTCGCGACAATTGCGGCGCAGTCCTTTGATATCGAGATCGCCCCATGTCACCAGTGTAGTCTTTTCCGGGATGTAGCGCGCCAACATTTCATCAATCATCCCCGTAAAATCCATCCCGTCTATTACATCTTCCTGCGTAATTCCGGTCAAGTTTATACATTTCTCGCCCAGCTGAGGAAAGAAGACGGGCGATACCAATGAAGAGAACGTGTCAATAATCGTGTCTTCCTCTACTATGACCATTCCAGCCTCGATCACTTCATGAAAGAATCCTTTTGGGGCTTCTTTTCTTTCGAATGTCGTAAACTCGAAGTCAATAAAAATATATCTATTTTTCATCCGGGGCCCTCGTTTCTCTTTTTTCTTTCAAACCATTGTATTTTTAATCGGAAAATCAGTCAAATACTAAGCGCTCCCCGCATATGGTTAAAGTGGACATCACAGAGAGGGGAGGAATAAAGTGTTTCGTCCGCACGATACGGTGTTTTTGTTCTGGTTTCTTTGTTTTTTCTCTCTATTTTATATGTATTCTGACGATATTGGAATCAAGAAGGAGGAAAAGCCGGATGGAACGGTTACCGCGTATGTGTACAAGGTGACAAAAGACAATCGAATTCTTGCCACTATCAAAGGAAAGACGTATAGCATTTGCATGCAGGGTGTAACGATATCTGGAGGATCTGATGCACGGCGCTTCTTAAAAGAAAAGGTGATCGGTCAGCAAATTGAACTCGAATACGATGAGCAAGCGCGCGACCAAAGAGGGAATATTATAGCATATGTCTGGCTGGGAACAGAAATGTTAAATCGTACGATGCTTGAAAAAGGGTATGCACATACAGTTCCTACATTACAGCAAACGAGATACATAGACGATTTTCAACGCCGGCAGGAACAAGCTGGCCAAAAACAAAGCGCCCGGAACTCGTCCGAGCGCTTCTCTTATTTTATGCGTACATTTTCTCACGCAATTGCTTGATATCTTCATTTGCAAGATATTCATCATATTCTACTTGCTTATCGATCAGTCCTTGCGGCGTGATTTCGATAATGCGATTCGCGACTGTTTGCACGAATTGATGGTCATGTGAAGTAAACAGCAGCGTGCCGCTAAATTCGATTAAGCCATTGTTAAGCGCCGTAATGGATTCGAGGTCCAGATGGTTCGTTGGTTCATCGAACAGCAGAACATTGGAGCCTGTCAGCATCATGCGAGATAGCATGCAGCGAACTTTTTCTCCACCGGATAGCACGCTTGCTTTTTTAAGTGCTTCTTCGCCGGAGAAGAGCATCCGCCCGAGGAAACCACGCACGAATGTTTCATCCTGATCATGTGAATATTGACGTAGCCAATCGACCAGGCTCAAATCGCAGCCTTCGAAGTAAGAAGCATTATCTTTTGGGAAGTAAGCCTGCGTCGTTGTTACCCCCCAGCTGTATTCGCCTGCATCTGCGTCAAGCTCGCCCATGATGATTTGCATCAATGTTGTTTTTGCTAGCTCATTTGTGCCAACGAGGGCGATTTTGTCGCCTTTATTGACAGTGAAGTTGATATTATTCAGGACAAGTTCCCCGTCTACTGTTTTGCTAACGTCTTTAACCGTTAGGATATCTTTGCCTGCTTCGCGTTCCGGTTTGAAATTAATGTACGGATAACGACGAGAAGAAGGGCGGATATCTTCCAGCGAAATTTTGTCTAACTGCTTTTTGCGGGACGTCGCTTGTTTTGCCTTGGAAGCATTGGAACTGAAACGGCGGATAAATGCTTCAAGTTCTTTGATTTTTTCTTCTTTTTTCTTATTGGCATCCTTAGCCAGTTTCAATGCCAATTGGCTTGACTCATACCAGAAATCGTAGTTGCCGACATACAGCTGGACTTTGCCGAAGTCGATGTCTGCGATATGTGTACATACTTTGTTTAAGAAGTGACGGTCATGGGAAACTACGATGACCGTGTTCTCATAGTTGTACAAGAAATTTTCCAGCCAGGCGATCGATTCAAGGTCCAGATGGTTGGTCGGCTCGTCAAGCAGCAGGATGTCCGGGTTGCCGAACAGCGCCTGGGCCAGTAGTACGCGTACCTTTTGACTGCCGTCGAGATCGCTCATTTTTTTGTCGTGCAAGTCGGTCGGAATACCGAGACCAATGAGCATTTCGCCCGCTTCTGCTTCTGCTTGCCATCCGTTCAGTTCGGCGAATTCGCCCTCTAGCTCGGATGCTTTGATGCCGTCTGCTTCCGAGAAGTCAGGTTTCGCGTAAAGCGCATCTTTTTCTTCCATAATTTCATACAGGCGACGGTGTCCCATAATTACAGTTTTCAGTACTTCGAATTCATCAAATTCGAAATGGTTTTGTTTAAGAACGGCTAAGCGTTCGCCCGGTGTAATGTTGACTTGACCGTTTGTCGGTTCAATTTCACCAGAGAGAATTTTAAGAAATGTGGATTTTCCTGCGCCATTGGCCCCGATAAGGCCATAGCAGTTGCCAGGAGTGAATTTTATGTTTACATCGCTGAAAAGCGCACGGCTTCCAAAGCGAAGCGTTAAGCCTGTTGTACTAATCATACGGAGCATCTACCATCCTTTGTTTTCGATTTTTCCCACTAAACATGCATTATAGCACACTTTTCTTCCTCATAGTCTCATGAGTGGATTTTTATGCATTCCGGCTGTTTTTTTGAAATAGAAAACTTTAGCATAAAATATGACCAGAATTAAGTTTTGGTCGAAAAAAGTGAGGAGAACGGATTTTTTTCGCATGATCCGACTAAAATTATAATTTGGTCAGAATATATGTAGTAGCTGCTGCAAAGTCAAGAAGAAAAGTCGAACCAATTCGTTATTCATGTCTAATACAATAACGAAAGAGGAGATGGACAGTATGAGTCAAATGAAAAATACACGTTACGCCAATATTATCCCAATGAAGGAATTGGATACGAAGGAAAAAAGGCTCTATCCGTTTCCGATATACGATAAGCTTAGAGAGGAGACGCCTATACGCTATGATAAGGAACGCGCATGCTGGGATGTATTCCGCTATGACGATGTTCACTTCGTGTTAAAAAACCAGAAGCTGTTCTCTTCCCGGCGTTCTCAGGGGGAGAGAAGGGAGAGCTTACTAATTATGGATCCGCCCAAGCATACACAGATGCGTAACCTTGTAAACAAAGCGTTTACACCAAAGGTTGTTCAGGAGCTGGAGCCACGCATTGCAGAAATTACGAATGAGTTGCTAGACCAGGTAGTGTTCAAGAACCGGATGGACATGGTACATGATGTGGCTGGGCCGCTACCAGTCATTATGATCGCCGAATTATTAGGCGTTCCGACACGTGATCGTCAACTGTTCAAATCATGGTCCGATGTGCTGGTGAAGGGACCCGAGGTAAATACAGATGAAGCGTTTACTTCGGTGATGACCGAAAGACGCCAGGCGTCAGATGAGCTGAGTGATTATTTTAAAGACATACTCGTCCAACGACGATGCAAGCGTGAGGATGATTTAATCTCTTTGCTGCTGGATGCGGAGATTGACGGAGAAAAGTTGACGGAAGAGGAATTGCTCGGATTCTGCATTTTGCTATTGGTGGCGGGAAATGAGACGACGACGAATCTTATTGTAAATGCGGTCCGTTATATGACAGAAGATGCGCCACTCCAGGCTTATTTGCGCCAGCATCCTGAATCGCTTCCAAATGTGGTAGAGGAGACGCTGCGATTTTATCCGCCCATTCAGGCGATCGGACGGATCGCAGCGCGAGATGTAGAGGTGGGTGGACAGAAGATTAATGCCGGTAGTCAGGTGATTAGCTGGGTCGCTGCAGCCAACCGTGACGAACGGAAGTTTCCAGAGGCAGCGCGTTTTATTCCAGACCGAAAACCAAATCCTCATCTTGGTTTCGGATTTGGGATTCATTTCTGCCTGGGAGCTCCACTTGCCCGGCTAGAGGCAAAAGTTGTGCTGGATATTTTATTGCGCCGCTGTGTAGATATGGAGCGTGAAGAAGATGTTTTGCTGCATCCAATCCAAAGCCCGTTTGTGTTTGGTGTGACCCATTTTCCGGTGCGCTTTCGTACATGATTTGACGAAGAGTAAGGTCGGTCTCATAATAAGAAGATAAAGAAAATTGCTTTAAATAAGGTGAAGTGCAGGATATGGAGGTTAGCAATAAAAAACGCCCGCGAGTTTTTTATCCAGAAAGGCAGGAGTTAAATATGTCTATCAAAAACATAATGGACCATGTGGAGCGTACCATAACGTATCCTTACCCTCCGCAGCGTATTGTTTCTTTATGCCCATCGCTTACTGACACGTTATTTGCGCTTGGCCTTGGCGAGCGTATCGTGGGTCGGACACAATTCTGTATCCATCCGGCCGAAGATGTGCAGAATGTACGGCGGGTAGGAGGGACAAAGCAGATTAAGCTGGAGGTCATCGAAGAGTTGAATCCCGACCTTATTATTGCCGAAAAAGAAGAGAATCCGAAAGAAATGGTAGAATCTCTGGCAAAGTCGTATCCAGTCTATGTAACGGATGTGGAGTCTTATGAAGATGCATTGCGTATGATTACGGATTTAGGCGAAGTAACCGGAACCGAAAAAGCTGCGCATGCTATGGTTCACGATATTCAGGCTACATTTAGCTCTCTAAGACCCGCATCAGGAATCCGCGTCGCCTATCTTATCTGGCAGAAGCCGTATATGGCTGCAGGTAACCATACATATATTCATTCGCTGCTAGAGAAGTGTGGCTTCGTCAATGTGTTCAAAGATGTACCGGGACGTTATCCGCAAATAACAGGAGATGACCTGCGTATCGCGCGTCCGGATTATATCTTCCTATCATCCGAACCTTTTCCCTTTCAAGAGACGCACGTGCAAGCGTTCCATGAAATGATTCAAGGCAGTGAGCCGATGCTGGTGGATGGGGAGATGTTCTCCTGGTATGGTGTCCACATGAAGGAGGCAGCGCTGTACTTTCAAAGATTACTGACTGAAATTTCATAAGCGAAATAAGATATAAAGTCTCCCTGAATCTGCGTAAAGTCTGAAATCAGGGAGGCTTTTGATTGATCGTCAATCTATTTACGCGTTTCTCTAAGTTTCTCTTCAAGGTATTTCTGCGATTCTCCTTTCGGAATGCTTAAAGGAAGCCAGTTTTTATTTTTGATTTGCTTTCCGAGATACACGATTTGTCCGATATGGTAAGAGTAATGGGATACTTGTCGCTGGATAGCCTGGATAACAGAATGGGATTCGCCTCGAATATACACAGTACAGGATAAATCTTCCTCTTGTATAGTGGATAATGCACAGAAAAGGGCTGTCCAGCCAAATAGTAAAGCTGTTTTATATAATTATTCATAGAACAGAAAAACCTGTCAAAAAAGGGAGAAAGAGATGAAGAAGCTATTTGTATGGGTAACAATCATTACATTTGCACTTCTTATCATGATAATAGGGTGTAGTGGTGAAGGAGACAAAGATAAGAAAGATATGCCGGCGGAAGGGATGGTACGCATTTTGCCTTCAAGTCTTTTTGATGGGGAGACGAAAAAGCTTGAACCTCATCTGGGACTTACTTCAGGAGCGGTTAAAGTTCAATACGAAGGCCCTCGACATATGATGGTCGTTATATATGAAATCTGGGAGAACGGAACATTGAAGCAGAAGAGTGAGGGGTTAGGTTACTCGATTGAGAAAGGCGGGTTTGACGGAGAGTTTTCCGTCTCATTGCGGGAAGAAGATAAAGAAAAAAAGAACTATGCTATGACAACCGTTTTTTCTAAAAAAGACGGATATGCCAGTTCCGTTACGTCGATTCCCGGATATAAATCTGCAGCAGGTTCCTCACCCAGGTCTTTGCAGCAGGTAATAAATGTGTCCGATAAAGAAGAAATACCGGTATGGGGATGGGTTGCAGGAAAAGGAAGCGAAGTCTCTGATTTCAGCGAGTCGTTTGAAGAGATGGCGAAAAAAGTGGAATGGGCGCTTCTCCTAAAAATTCACATGAAAGAAGAGTAATGTCTTTATAGGAGAGTGGAGCGATGCAAAACGATTATATTATACGGATGCTACAACAAATGACCGTAGTTTTTACGCGTATCATCGGGTTGAAGGAAAACAAGCGGTATGATGAGGCGTTGGGTGCGACCGGTGAGGAATTGAAAAAGAGGATAGGGATTACTCCGAAATTAATCGATGCTCTTGCTTGGGACGAAATTATCAATCTAATTACAACAAATGAGCCGCAGCCTTCGGGTAAATGCCTTACTGTTGCTGGGCTGTTAAAAGAGGAAGGTGACATTTACCGTCTGCAAGGCGAGTTCGAAAAAGGATATGAAAGACACCTCAAAAGCTTATACATTCTTCTTTTTGCCAATGAGCGATATGGCGTACATCTTTTAGAAATAGACAGGTTAATCGAACAAATGATGCCGAGTCTGTCCGAATATGAACTGCCCCGTGATGCTAAACGAATGTTGTTTGGTTATTATGAAACGGCAGGAAAGTATGCAAAAGCGGAGAATATTCTGTTTGAATTGGTGAACGAGCCTGAGCAGAAGCGACAGGATGTTATACAGGAAGGGATGGCGTTTTATGAACGGCTGTTGCAAAAAAATGACGAGGAGCTGAAGAAAGGCGGTTTGCCGCAAGCAGAAATAATGGATGGATTACAGGAGTTACAGAAAAAAAGCCGGTGACCAAGTCATCGGCTTTTTTTATATCCATAATTCTGCCCAGCGTTGTACCTGTTCCATCGTTGGCTGTAATGCTTTTCCTTTGTCCGTAAGTTCATATTCGATACGTACAGGTGTTTCCGGATAAACGTGACGGTTCACTATACCGGTGCGTTCAAGCTCCTTAAATCGCTCTGTCAGCATGCGATCGCTCATATTCGGAATCAGTTCCTTCACTTCACAGAATCGTTTCGGACCGTCTATCAACGATTGAATGATAAGTCCTGTCCAACGTTTCCCGAGCAGCTCAAACGCAGCTTCGAACCGAGGACAGAGTGCATGATCATGCTTCATATTTTCACCTCCATATATATTTTACCACAGTTACTTTAAAAAAATTAGTATAAATACGTAAGATAGACAGTGAAGAAGGTTTTTCTACTGATAAGTATGATGTTTACTTTGTGTAAAACTGCTCAACAAGATACAATGAAAAAGAAACCGTCACACCTGTGGATTATCCATAGATTGGAAGAAATGCGATGCACGCGTCGGCGTGTTCCCTCGTCTTTTTCTCGCAAGAAAGAGATACAGCCGCTTTGTGGCACCAAGGCTGGACCGGCAAAACATCTAGGCCTCTCGGTGCGGGAGACGAACCGACGCTCGTTTGGGGCACGGTGTAGTGGCTATCCTGGATAATCAACACCTTTGATAGCATATAAAATCATAAAGAGGTGAGTAGCTAGTGAACGTACAAACGTATTTAGATCGTATACAATTTCCGTTGCTTGCCGCAGATATTCGACCTACGCTTTCTTGCCTAGTGGAATTGCAGAAACAACATCTATTGCATGTTCCGTTTGGCAACCTAGATGTAATGAACAGTGTTCCGATTGTATTATCACCTGAACGTCTGTACGAGAAAATTATCCTTCGACATCGGGAAGGGTTCTGCTATGAACTTAACGGATTATTTTGCTGGCTTTTGCGTGAGCTTGGCTTTTCTGCACACCTGGTGGCCGCAACCGTTCATGCCGGGGACGATGAATGGAGTGTGGACGGCAGTCATGCAACCATTCTCGTTCATCTCGAGCAGCCGTATCTTGTGGATGTTGGGTTCGGCGATTCAGCACGTGTGCCACTCCCGTTGACGGGAGAGGAAAGAGAAGATGTAAGTGGTATGTATCGTATTATTCCTCATGAGAGGCCGGGTATGTACGATTTGCAGAAGCGAACCGAGGGTGAGTGGATAGTTAAAAATCGCTTCTCCATTACGCCGAAAAAGCTTGCTGAATTTCATGCAGTATGTGAATATACGCAAACATCGCCTGAATCCCATTTTACAGTCCGCCGTATCGTAACACAGGCAATGACGGACGGCAGGGTTACGTTATCTGGCAACGAAGTGACTGTTACAAAAAAAGGGGAGAAAACCAAATTTACATTGGAGGAAGCGGAAATTCCAACGTTTTTGCGCAACTCGTTCGGCATCGAATGTCATGAAGAGCGCTAATATCTATTGTTAATCATCGAAAATGCCGGTGCATAGAGGGGTTATATAATTGTAAAGAAAGATGATGTGCTTGATGTGGCGGTCGCAGAAGCAAAAAAATATAATTTGATTCAAGATGAATAATGTTTAATTGACAGTTGTCTTTAACAAAAACATTTGAAAAAGACCAATCAATAATAGATTGGCTTTTATGTTCTTTTTTGAAGTAGCCGCATTTTTTTACGGAAAAATGCGGCTTTAGAGTGTTGATAGTAAACAACTTTTTTTGTATTAAACAATGTGAATTTTGTTCATTTGTTGAACGGTTGATTTCCAGTTGAAGAAACTATGTATGATTTTAGTTATGGGCTTTTTTAGATATAATGATGGTACATTTTTTACACTTGGAGGCACACAATTAATGAACAAGGTGGATGAAACACGAGATCTTATCATTCAAACTTCCTTGGCTTTATTTAATAAAAAGGGCTATAGTCAAACGTCAATACAAGATATTATGGAAATGTCTGGCTTGCCAAAGGGTGCAATCTATAGAAGGTTCGAAAATAAAAATGAGATCGCCCTCGCTACATTTGAATACGCAGGTAGCATTATTTGGAGCCATTTTTTTGAGGCAATTAAATCCAAGGATACAGCGGTGGAGAAATTAATTGCTCTATGTCATGTTTATCAGGATGCAGTTAATAACCCTCCTATAGAAGGAGGGTGTCCGTTACTTAATACCGCAATCGAAAGTGATTATGGCTTTCCTGAACTTCGCGAAAAAGCATCGGAAGCTCACAACCAAACATTGTTTTTTATACAATCTGTAATTGAAGAAGGTATTAAAAATCAAGAACTCCGTCGAGACGTCAATTCTTATTCTCTTGCTTCGTTTTTATTTTCGACAATAGAGGGTGCGGTAATGGCGAGTCGATTATCACTAAATAATGATCACATGTTCCATAGCATTGAACAAATTAAAGTGCTATTACAGCATTACACAGAACCGAAGGGATAAGAGGCTTCATTATCTCTTCGGTTCTGAAGTTTTGAGAAAGATATAATGTTGCAAAACTTTTTATAAGAAGTTAGAATAGAATAACGAACCGGACGGTCCGGTCTGTTATTCTGTTGAAAAGATAGGGGGATTTATTATGCCTATTCAAATTGTCTTATTCTATATAAATTACACTTGATATTTTGACAGGGTAGCGTGGTTGGAAGGAGGCGATTCAGAAAAAGAAGAGGTTGGATGCGCCCTGCGCTCCAGTAGAAGAAAGGCAAACTTAACTATAATTCTCATTATGACAAACCCAGCATTATTTGCTTAATTCTAGAAAAAAGGATAGATTCGATGAAAAAAAGCAATAAGATTATAGGGGTGCTCATTTTGATCATTTCATTAATGTGGGTACTCCATACATTTTCTAAAAACTTTATAGTTGACCCTGCTTTTCAAGGTTTTCTTTCAAAAAAAGATGAACTCTTAATAAATGAATCGCTATGGGCTATGATGATTCGCATTCATATCATACTCGCTATCATCGCACTCATGACAGGACCTTTTGGAGTCATTAAACGAATACGTATGAAATCGTTAAAATTCCATCGATGGAACGGACGTATTTACGTGTTATCCATTGTTTTGAATTACATTCCTGGGATGTATGTGTCGTTCTTTGCTACGGGAGGATGGTTAAGCACTATAGGGTTTATTATCTTAAATACCTTATGGATAGCAACTACAATTATTGGATATTTTTATATAAAAAAGAAACAAATTGTTCCCCACAGTCAGTGGATGGTTAGAAGCTTTTTCCTTTCCTTTGCCAATATGACGATTTACATAATTGTTGCTATAGCCCACTATGCAATGAGTCTTACTTATGGTACTTCGTACACGATAGCCGTCTGGCTTTGTTGGATTCTCAATCTGTTGTTAGCAGAATTATTTATTAGAAAGAAAGTGTTTATCTAAAAACCCATAAATTTGCTTGTTTAGTGCGATTCCCGACAGTTATAGAGACAGCCTCTTGGACAAAGTTCGAGCCTTCACACCGAATGGCACGAACGTAGCTTTCAATACCGCTGGGGAAAAATTATCCTTACAGTTGATTAAACGAATAGCTTGGGATAAAGAGCCGATTTTAAAATAGTAAAATTAAAAGGGTCAATTCTGCAATCGATCCATTTTTCTTTTTTAGAGGCAAATGGTACAATTAGCATTCAAAACTTTCCTTATTATAGGATTAAGGGTGTTGATTATCCAGTACGATCCAGAGTGGATCGTTACCACATCGTGCCCCAAACGGCCGTCGGTCCGGCCTTGGTGCTACAAAGCGGCCGAGTCCCTTCCTTGTGAGAAAAAGACGAGGGAACACGCCGACGTGTGTATTTTATTTCTTCCGATATATGGATAATCAACAGGTGTGTTATAGGATAACACTATATTACATTAACAGAGCGAATAAATAAGGAGCGGATGTGTAGAAGGCTCCTGTTTGATATAATCGTAGAGAACGAAAAGGAAAGAACGTCAGCCAAAGCTTAATATACATAAAGGAGTACAGAGATGAAGACATTAGTTCTCGCTGAGAAGCCAAGTGTAGGCAGAGAGATAGCCCGTGTGCTTGGATGTAACCAAAAAAGCAAAAATTATATCGAAGGTCCAAAATATATTGTTACATGGGCTCTTGGCCATTTGGTCGAGTTGGCCGAGCCTGAAGATTATGATCCGAAATACAAAACGTGGAAGCTGGAAGACTTACCGATTGTGCCGGATCGTATGCGGCTGAAAGTGATTCGGGAGTCATCCCACCAATTCCGTGGCATTTCACAGTTAGCGAAGCGCAAGGACATTAAGGACTTAATTATCGCGACAGACGCTGGGCGAGAAGGAGAATTGGTTGCCCGCTGGATCATGGAAATGATTAAATGGAAGAAGCCGTTCAAAAGGCTGTGGATTTCATCACAGACAGATAAAGCGATTAAGGAAGGGTTCGCCAGCGTTAAGGCTGGGCAGGCATATGATAACCTGTATCAATCCGCGGTGTGCCGCGCTGAGGCGGATTGGCTTATCGGATTGAACATCACGCGGGCGTTAACGAGCAAGTTCAATGCGCAGCTGGCAGCAGGGCGTGTACAGACGCCGACGCTGTCTATGATTATCCAACGTGAAGAAGAAATTCGTAAATTCAAACCGACAGAATACTGGACACTGACTGCAGATTTTGGCGCGTTTTCTGGTATGTGGCGTGCCGGGAGCACTCAGGGCGGCCGAATATTTAAAAAAGAGACTGCCCAGGATATTGATCGGAAAATTCAAGGTAAGGCAGGAAAAGTTACAAGCGTGAAAACAAGCGAAAAAATAGAGCCGCAGCCGCTCGCATACGATTTAACGGAACTGCAACGTGATGCGAATAAACGGTACGGTTTCTCAGCGAAGCATACTTCCAATGTGCTGCAGCGGTTATATGAGCAATATAAGCTGGTCACGTATCCGCGCACCGACTCGCGTTACTTAACGAGTGATATGGTATCGACGCTGAAAGGCAGGCTTGATAGTATCGAAGTGGGGCCGTATGCACAACTCGTACGCCCACTGCTCAAGGAGAAATCGCTGCGTGTCACGAAGCGTATTGTTGATGATAGCAAAGTTACCGATCATCATGCGATTATACCGACGGAAGAGCCTTTACGCCTGGGGGATTTGACGAACGATGAACGTAAGCTATACGATTTGATTGCGCGTCGCTTTATCGCCCTGTTCTATCCTGCGTATCGTTATGACAGTATTCAATTGACGGTAGAAGTAGCTGGAGAGTCGTTCCATGCGAAAGGGAAAGTCGTGAAAGATAAAGGTTGGAAGGAAGTATATGGCACCGATGCGTCTTTATCTGATGAAGAAGGTGGAGAAGAGGAAACTGCGGATCAAACATTGCCAGTGCTACATCAAGGGGAAGAAGTAGCTGTCAAACACAGTGCTATTCAGAACCATTTGACCAAACCGCCGCTTCGATACACGGAGTCAGATTTGCTTGCACGAATGGAGAAAAACAACCTTGGGACACCGGCAACCCGGGCTGATATTATCGAGAAACTGCTTCATACAGATACGATCGAGCGTCAGAGCAATCGTTTGTACCCGACTAAAAAAGGGCTCCAGCTCATTAAATTAGTGGCCAGTGAGCTTCGGTCGCCGGAACTGACTGCCCAATGGGAGCGTCAGCTTGAAGATATCGCGCGCGGTCGGGGGGATGCTAAGCAATTCCTATCCGGTATTCGCCGTCAAGCTGCTGCGTTAGTAAAAGAAATTGCGACAAGTAATGTGGAATATAAACCGCATAATGTAACGGGCTCGAAATGTCCTGAATGCGGACAGAATTTGCGCGAAATAAAAGGGAAACGCGGCAAAACTCTCATATGTCCTGGTAGAGAGTGTGGGTACCGTCGAGCGGCTGAACATCAGTTATCCAACCGTCGTTGCCCGCAGTGTAAGAAGAAAATGGAGATTCGGAGCGGAAAAGCAGGCAAGTTCTTCCAATGCAAGCCATGTAATGTGGTGGAGAAGCTTGAGAATGTGTCCGGCGGTGGAAAAGTAAATAAGCACCAACAAAAAGCGCTGTTGAAAAAATATAGCAGTAACGAAGGATTAACATCTAATCTGGGTGCACTGCTGAAAGCGGCGTTAGAGCAGAATAAAGAATAAGAAAAACTCACGGGTGTGCCGCTCGTCCTTTTTCTACAAAGGAGCCAAACGGCCGCTTTCTGTAGATTTTTTGCAGGGACATATCGTTTCTTATCCTTTGGGGGTCTACAGGAAACTTTGTGCTTGACTGGTATACACATACAAAGTTTGGTGGGATGAGAGAAGGGATGGGCAACGGAACGCCTTTACGCGATCTCCCAGCGGAAGGGGACAAGTAAGCGTGCATTTGTCCACAACCCTTCGAAGATACAGTTTCTTTGCCCCTTTTGTGGGCGAGCTTGCTTGTTGTCTCCTGAAGCGGTCACCCTGTGCAGCGTAACCAGGTGACATGCCCATCCCTTCTCCATATCACCCACCACATTCTGTCTTCTTTTCAAACGGTCAAGCACATTCTTTGATATTAAGCCTATATTTTATTGTTTAAATTCGTTTTTTTGATTTACCGTATACCAGGCATTCTTAACCCCTTGCCCGTTTACATCGCCTTTTGTTTAAGACAACGATAAAAATAGAAAGACGGTTCGAATGAAAAATTACGTTCCGAGAACTTTTTTCCCCCGTGGTTGGCTACCGCTTGCATCCGGCTCTAATGTAATTCCAATGTTATCAAAAGGGAGATCAGGATTCTTCATTGTATAAATGAGCGTACCGTTTCCGAGCGAATCAACCCGGAATGTACCGGCGCTTCTCCTTTGCCCGTTATGAAGCAGCCATACTTGATAGACCTCCGTGCCCTTTGTGGCAGAAAGACCCTCCACATTGGCTACGATTCTTTTGTTTTTTCCTTGTTTGACAAGTTGAACGGTTCCTTTGGCTAGTTTCATCTCTTGTTCAGTCGAGGCAAGGGAATACACCTTCATAATCTCGGTTGTAGCTGTCACTTGTTCTTCAAGTGTTGCGATATGCTCACGCATCCGAATATTGTCCCAGAGGGCGAATACAAGCGCTGCAAGCAAAATGGCAACAGCTAGGGAAGATAGCAGCGAAGCGGGCTTCCATTTTGTTTTTTGTTTCTTTGGTATAGTTGTTTCTTTATTGAAGATAGAATCCATTACTTCTGCTTTTAAATCTTCGGGCACTTCCGTATCTTCAAGATGGGACGGAAGCATTGCCCATACTTCCTGTAACTCCCGCACTTCTTTTTGACAGGAGAGACAGGAAGGCAGATGCTTTTCGAACAAGGCCCGTTCCTCCTTCGAGCATTCTCCGATTATGTAGGACATAAGCATATTGCATTCGTGGGAAGCGTAAGGTTCCATCGTTATCCCTCCCCCTCGGCCAGTAAGTGTTTACGCAAAATTTTCAACGTTTGATGAAGCCGGCTTTTTATTGTGCCAAGTGGTTCATCTCGCATCCGGGCTATTTCGCTTAGTGAATAGCCTTCCCAATATAATTGCTGAATGAGCTGAATCTGGTTTTCTGACAATCGCTGATACACTTCCTGTACTTGGTGTTTGATTAGTTTGCGAAATACAATCGCTTCGGTAGAATGCCTATCATCACCCGGAATATTATGCCATTCGTGTTCTTCCATACAGATGATTTGTGATTCGCGTTTTTTCTTACGGGTATAATCAAGAATAATATTGCGTGTGATGGTCAGCAGCCAGCTCGGGAATTTGCCCTTTGACGAATCGTATACTGCGCCTGTCGTCCACAAACGGGTGAACACCATTTGGACAATTTCGCGGGCTGCCTGTTCATCATTGATAGATTTTAGTGCAAATGAATAGATAAGGCGAACATACCGGTCATATAGCTCTTCTAATGCAGAGCGAGAATGGTTGCCGACAAGATGCATGAGTTGTTCGTCCGTTTTATTTTGCATGACAGGGCACTCCTTTGACTATGCTGGAAAAGCGAGTATATCCTCTATATAAAGATAACGAAGGAAACATAAAAGCGGTTTGATAAACGAGCAAAAATATATTTTTGGCTCGTTTTCGTCTCTTTATCCAACAAAATCGCTGAGCCTATATTTTTTTGTCAGCGACTTTGTTGCTATATTATAGCTTGATACAGATAGTGTAAAAAAAGGCTCTTCGCTGGTCAGCTTGTGATCATGGTAGTAAAACGGAATAAAAGGTACAATAAAAACAATAGGGATGTGTACCGGTACAAAAATAAGAAAGAAGGGGATGTATGTATAAATATTTGTCCATTCTAAATGATTTGGAAAACATAATTCAAAGCGGACGATATAAAGAGGGGGAAAGGCTCCCTTCTATTCGTGCGCTTGCTGAACAATACGGTTGCAGTAAGAGCACGATTATCCGGACATTTGACGAGTTAGAAAAAAAGCACATTGTATACTCATCTCCTCAAAGCGGTCATTATGTTGTAAAAAGAAAACATAAAAATAACGGAAACCCATTGATATTGGACTTTGCATCTTCCGCTCCCGATCCAAACATATTTCCGTATTTAGATTTTCAGCATTGCATTAATAAGGCAATTGATACGTATAAAAACGATTTATTTATATATGGCACTTCGAAGGGGTTACCTTCGCTCATTAGCGTAGTACAAAAACAGTTGGCCAATTATCAAGTTTTTGCAGACACAGATAGCATTTTTGTTACATCAGGCGTTCAACAAGCTCTAGCCATATTGACTACAGTCCCGTTTCCTAACGGAAATGAAACTGTGTTAATTGAACAACCTGGTTATCATTTGTTTATAGAGTATTTAGAAACCCACAACATTCCTACGCTAGGCATTAAACGAAACAGCGACGGAATCGACTTATTGGAGCTAGAAAGAATATTTCAAACAGAAAACATTAAGTTTTTTTATACAATGCCTAGATTCCATAATCCTTTAGGTACGTCCTATTCAAGAATAGAAAAGGAGAGGATTGCGAAATTAGCAGAAAAATATGATGTGTTTATTGTTGAAGATGACTATTTAGCTGATTTGGAGCAAGATGCAAAAGCTGATCCGATATATTCGTATGATGTGTCTGCACATGTTATTTACTTGAAAAGCTATTCGAAAATTATATTTCCAGGGCTACGCATCGGTATTGCTATTATTCCTGCCAGCATAGCCGGAGCTTTCAGTACATACAAAAAAATATTAGATATAGACAGTTCGATGATTTCACAAGCTGCATTAGAAATTTATATTAAAAATAAAATGTTTGAAAGACATAAACAAAAAGTTCGTTCTTCTTATTCCCGGAGAACAGTCTCTTTGCTGAATGCATTGGAAAAACACGCAAAAGGGCATGACGATTTTTTTAGTTATACTTCTGTAAAAAATCCATGTATCCACACTTTCATACAACTGGATAAACGTATATCCATACAAAAGTTAACACATAGTTTGAGAAAAAAATCTATCATAGTGGAACCTGCACATCATCATTATTTATCTTCTTTTGAAAAGGAACCGTTGCTTAAGTTAAACGTTTCAAATGTTAAGGTAGATGATATTGAAAGAGGGATTCAGCAAATCTTGGCAGAAATATGTCGGTAAAGCTAATGGAGTTTATACGCTAGTTCTTATTTATAGGAAATTATTTTGTTTAAAACAATAAAATAAACGATACGTACATTGTCTTTTCTTGATGCAGCCTTTTTTCTTATTTTTGAAAGCTGTTTCTCGTTTTTACGAAATAGTATAGTTTTATATTTCTTTAAATAGGATGGTATTTGTATTTTTTACAAATGCAGGACTGATGATATGGAAAAGAGCGACCGATTTTTTTCGTTTATTAAACGATATACTTTTGTGCAAAGTATGTCTATATACATCTCACTTTATAAATGTACATATTTTTGTGGTAGGAGGTAAGAAAAGAAGGAAGGGCGGTTGGAACAAACACGTCTGCCTTTTTTTGCCGGGTGCAGGGCGTATCCACCCTCTTCTTTTTCCATCCCTCCTACTTCCAACCACACTACCATATCAAAATATTAATTGTAACTTATATAGGCTTTATCTTGTATCTTTTCCTACCTAAAACTACCTATGTCGAAAGTTTGAGTGTAATCTATAGATAAGAGACAGTGAAGGGGGGGAGTATATATAAAATTATTAATCAGATTATTATAAATATTGGCACCTATCTTGCTTTCTCTTCCTTTATAGAATAGATCCCCTTGTATTTTGAAGGGAGAAGGAGGAGGAATACATGAATAAACCTACATTAAAACGGTCATTAAAACCATGGCATGTCGTCATGCTAGGGCTTGGTTACATGACGCCCATGGTTGTATTCGATACGTTCGGTATTGCATCCGGTGAAACGGATGGTCATGTACCGCTTGCGTATGTAATTGCACTCGCTGCCATGCTGTTTACGGCCTTCAGTTACGGAAAAATGGTACGTGCATATCCGAGTGCTGGTTCCGCTTATACGTACACACAAAAAACCATCAATCCCCACCTCGGCTTTCTTGTCGGCTGGGCCTCACTCCTGGATTATATTTTTCTTCCCATGGTTAACATTTTATTAATTCAAATCTATTTAACCGCCATTTTCCCGACTGTCCCTCCTTGGATTTGGGTTGTACTGTTCGTTTTATTTGTCACCTGGATAAATGTCAAAAGTGTAAAATCCGCCGCTGATCTTAATACGATTTTTGTCATTTATCAATTCATTGTTATGGCCGCTTTTGTCGCTCTCGCCGTGTGGGTGCTAAATGACACTCCCCCAGTAGAAGGCTCCGCGTGGGTGCATCCGTTTTACGCGTCAGACATGAGTATATCGCCATTAATAGCCGGTGCCACGGTATTATGTTTTTCTTTTTTAGGATTTGATGCGGTTACAACGTATTCTGAAGAGACGGATAATCCAATGCGAACCATTCCCCTCGCTATTTTTCTTACTGCATTAGTCGGGGGAGGGCTTTTCGTCTTTACTTCTTATTTTACGCAGGTGATTTTTCCGGATGTTTCGTCTTTCAAAAATCCGGATGCTACAGCACCTGAGATTGCCTTATTTGCCGGCGGCAAGCTATTTCAGCTCATATTCCTGGGAGCTTCATTCGTCGGTGCATTGGCTTCCGGCCTAGCGTCGCATGCTAGTGTCTCCCGACTTCTGTATGTTATGGGACGTGACAGTGTATTGCCGAACAAATTCTTCGGATATGTGCATCCACGCTGGAGGACGCCGGTATTCAATGTTATTATTACAGGTATTGTTTCCCTTGCAGCTATATTTTTCACGCTGGAAGCTGCTGCTTCATTCATTAACTTCGGTGCACTTATTGCTTTTACGTTCGTAAATCTGTCAGTGATTGTCCATTATGCTGTACGGAAGAAAGAGTACCGTACTCCAAAGGATTTCATATCGCATGTAGTTGTTCCGCTGATTGGTGCTGCCTTTGTCGCTGTCCTATGGTATCACCTTGAAGCTAATTCTTTTATGCTGGGTCTAGTCTGGGTTGCTATTGGCTTCTGCTATCTGGTTTACCTTACTCGAATGTTTAAAGTGAAACCGGCGGAAATACGGGAGACGGAAGATTTGCTAGAAGATGGAACCGATCAAAAACCGGCAAACGCATAAAGTGAAAAGAGTAAAGAGCCCGGTGTTCTTTACTCTTTTTTTGTAGAGATATTTGAATGATAAAATTAAAATGGTAGAATAGATAGTAATATACTGAAAATTCATTAAAAGGAGAGGTAGTTTGACTCGATTATTGGGCATTCAACCAATGGTACAACTGGTTGCCGACGCGATTTCTGCAGCGCTGAAAGTGGAGACAGAAATTGTAGATGAAGAAATGACAGTCGTAGCCGGGACAGGGAAATACCGTGAGAAAATTAATCAGAAAGAAGAAGGGGGCATACGGGAGGAAGGATATTTGTACGGGCGCGTGCTTATGCATAATCGCTGGTATGTAGTGGAGAATGCGCGGCAGGATCCAAAATATGACCCTTCCGTGCAGAATGGAAATACAGAAGAGTTTGCGGAAATCTGTTGTCCGATCCGCCAACAGGGACAGGCTATCGGTGTCATCGGATTAATCGCATTTACCCCGGAACAACGTCATCAACTGATGTCCAATCAAGAAAATATGCTTACCTTTTTGTTTCGAATGGCTGAACTTATTGAAAGTAAAATCTCTGAGATGCAGGCTATTCATCAGCTTGAACTTGCGACTCAAAATCTGGAAACGCTTATTGAATCAGTACATGAAGGCATTTTATCTATCGATCCTGCCGGGCGTATCACCCATTGCAATCGTACAGCTGAGCGCTTGATTAACCGCGACAAAAAACAACTCATTGGTCAACCGCTGGACTCTGTATGGCCCGGATCTCCGATGCTCGAAGTATTGACGACGGGGCAGGGCTATCAGGAAAAGGAAGAGATGTATTCATCGTCTTCTTCGCATATGCATTTTATTGTGAATGCTACACCCGTTACACTGAATGGCCGTTTAATGTCTGTTGTGGCTTCGTTTCGGCGGATGTCCGACGCTCGCCGCCTCGCATATTCACTGACGGGCGGAGACGCCGCTTCCTCTTTTGCAGGAATTAAGGGGGAAAGCGATGTAATCCAAGTAATCAAACGACAGGCAGCACAGGTCGCACAGAGCCATTCGAGTATCCTCATAACAGGGGAAAGCGGCACAGGAAAAGGCCTATTTGCGATGGCGATTCATTCACATAGCCCCCGTAATGAAGGTCCGTTCATTACCGTTAACTGCGGAGCAATACCTGAAACGTTGCTTGAGAGTGAGCTGTTTGGCTATACGAGGGGTGCCTTTACTGGAGCCAATCGTGAAGGCAAAGCGGGCAAGTTTGAATTAGCCAACGGCGGCACTATTTTTCTTGACGAAATCGGAGATATTCCTCTTCATCTTCAGGTCAAGCTGCTACATGTACTTCAGTATAAACAAGTACAGAGAGTAGGGAGTGAGAAGTCTACTCCGATCGATATTCGGGTGATTGCCGCTACGAACCGTAATCTAGAGCAGATGGTAGAGGATGGCGAGTTTCGTTCCGATTTGTATTTTCGCTTGAATGTAATACCCCTCTATATTCCTCCGCTCCGCGAACGAAAAGAAGACATTCCTGTATTGATGCAGTATTTTCTGCATAAGCATGCCAATTTGCTCGGACGAAATATTGTCGGTTATTCGCCAGAGGCGCAGGAATTATTCCAGCATTATCCCTGGCCAGGGAATGTTCGCGAGCTAGAAAATGCCGTTGAATATGCTGTTAATATGGAGACGCAACCGGTTATCGGTAAAGAAAGTGTACCTCAGCGTGTTCTGCCCGCGGAAACCATCGAATGCCGCTCATTTTCATTGAAAGAGCGTATTGCCCAGTTTGAGAGAACTGTGCTTGAAGGAATGCTGAAACAATACGGAACCTCAGTGCAAGCCAAACGAAGAATTGCAGAAGAATTAGATATTAGTCTTGCTACCTTATACCGAAAATTGGAGGAAACTGTTTTTCTTAAAAATGAGAAGTCATCCTGATTTTTGAGAAATATGCAGAGAGCGATTTGTTAAGAAAGCGGATACACATATTGCAATATAAAAAATGAGTAGAAATTTCTCATATTTGAGAAAGAGTCTGTTGTCATACATTTTATAGTATAGCAAAGAACCGGGGCTTTCCCGGTTTTTTCTTTTGGCATGAAGATTGCTTTAATTTACAAGTAAGTCAAAAAATTTGCAAAAAAAGGGTGGTAGAATGAGAAAAACGAATCAAGAGACTTTACAAGCGGCAGAGGAAATTCTTAATTTTATTGAAAAGAAAAATCTACAGCCAGAAGAACAACGCAAAATTGTTGATGATTCTATCTACAATTTCACTAACTTTGTAACGGAAGCGATTCTGAAGCACCGTAAATCCGTCTCTACTGATTTCTCGGTAGTAGAATGGGAGGGCGAAGGTGCAGTATTCCGTGATACGAAAGGTGATGAATATATCGATTGCCTCGGTGGCTACGGCGTCTATCTGCTCGGACACCGTCATCCGAAAGTCGTGAATGCGGTAAAATCGCAAATCGACCGCTACGCATTACACAGCCAAGAGTTAGTCGATCCACTGCGCGGATATTTATCCAAACTGGTTGCCTATATTACGCCGGGTGATTTGCAGCACACATACTTGGTGAACTGCGGTACAGAAGCAAACGAAATGGCACTAAAGCTGGCTCGACTGTCTACTGGGAAGAAATGGTTCATCTCAACGGAAAAAGGATTTCACGGCAAAACGTTCGGATCGCTGTCGGCGTCGGGTAAAGCAGCTTTTCGTGAGCCGTACCATCCGCTTGTGCCGGGATTCCAGCATGTGAAGTATGGAGATGCAGATGCAGTTGAAGCGGCAATTTATAACTTAATCAGCGTAGGTGAGACGGTAGCGGGTGTTATCGTGGAACCGATCCAGGGCGAAGGCGGGGTCAATGTACCGCCGGCAGATTATTTCCCTCGTCTGCGTGAGATTTGTGATAAATATGAGTGCTTGCTCATTGTCGATGAGGTACAGACTGGTATGGGACGGACGGGAAAAATGTTCGGCATGGATCACTTCAATGTTGTACCAGATATCATGACACTTGGCAAAGCGTTCGGCGGTGGTGTTATGCCGATTGCCGCTATGGTAGCCAAGCGTAAGCATTGGGGCAAGATGGAGGAGAATCCATTCCTGCTCGGTTCCTCTACGTTCGGTGGAAACCCGCTCTGCTGCTCTGCTGCTATCGCTGGTATTAAAACGATTATCGAAGAAGAAATTCCACGCCAGGCTGCTGAGAAAGGGGACTATATCTTAAAACGTCTCCGTGAAATCCAAAGTCAATTCCCGGATATGCTGAAAGAGGTGCGTGGTGTAGGTCTTCTTATTGGTATGGAATTCTCCACTAACGAGATTGGCTACGAATTGGCTAAACAATTGTTCGGTGAGAAAATCCTAGTTGGTGGTACGCTCAATAATGCGACCGTTATCCGCATCGAGCCACCTGCAGTTATTTCGTACGAACAAATTGATACGGTGTTGAATGCAATCGAACGCAATCTTGGTGCACTCGCTAAGGAGAAAGTCAGTCTATTAAACAAATAACGGAACAGAAAAACCCCGAAACGGCTTGTCCGGGACGGGGTTTTTCAAAGGTTTTCCTGTATATTAAACCAGAAGAAGGAGGAGACGTATGGGTACGAAACGAGTGACTGAGGCGTCTGAAGCAGTACAAACGACGCGATTGAGCAGAATGTACATCGACGGAAAATGGATGGATAGTCTGTCGAAAAAAACGAGGGATGTGCTAAATCCGGCCACGGGAGAATGTATTGGCACGGTCGCGGAAGGGGGCGCGGAAGAAGCGGAGATGGCAATCCGTGCCGCACGCCGCGCATTTGATGAAGATGGCTGGCCGGAGCGGCATGCGCGCGAGCGAGCGGAACTGCTGCATCGAGTAGCGGATTTGCTTGAAGAGAATGCAGAACAGTTTGCGGTGCTTGATACGTTAAACAACGGAAAACCTTTACGTGAGTCCCGATATGACGCAGAAGATGCGGCGAATCAATTCCGCTATTTCGCTGGACTGGCTACTAAGCCTAAAGGTCAAACATATGATGTGCCGGATGATATGCAGGCGATGGTTGTCCGTGAGCCAATTGGTGTGGTTAGCCAAATTATTCCATGGAACTATCCGCTTGTTATGGCTACACAAAAAATTGCTCCAGCACTGGCTGCCGGTTGTACGCTTGTCATCAAGCCGGCCGAGCAGACCCCGCTATCACTTATCCGTCTGTTTGAGCTATTAGACGAAGCGGGATTGCCGGCTGGGGTTGCCAATCTGGTATTGGGAGCAGGAGAGACGGTTGGAGCGGTAATGTCGCGCCATCCGTTGGTGGATAAAGTGGCATTTACCGGCGGAACGGATACCGGTATCGCCATTATGAAAGCTGCAGCGGACACTGTGAAAAAAGTCGGGCTGGAGCTGGGCGGAAAATCCCCGAATATCGTGTTTGCGGATGCGGATTTCGAAACGGCGGTCGACTATGCGTTATTTGGCATTTTCTCTAATCAGGGACAAGTATGCTCAGCTGGTTCGCGTTTGTTGCTTGAAAAGACGATATATGACCGGTTCATCGCTGAATTAGCAGAGCGAGCACAGCAGATTACGGTTGGTCCAGGCATGGATGAAAGTACGGAAATGGGTCCGCTTATCTCCGAAGAACAGATGAATCGTGTACTCAGTTACATTGAAATCGGTAAGAAAGAAGGAGCTTCTTTACTCTGCGGAGGATATCGTCTGACAGAAAATGGACTTGAGCATGGCTTTTTCATCGCACCAACCATTTTTACTGATACAAAGCCGGATATGCGCATCGTACAAGAAGAAATCTTCGGTCCTGTGCTTGTTATCCAGACATTTGAAACGGAAGAAGAAGCGATTCGCTTGGCGAACGGCACAAGATACGGGCTGGCTGGGGCAGTATTTACTTCAGATGGTGCAAAAGCTCAACGTGTCATTCGGAAGCTTCGAGCGGGGATTACCTGGATTAACACCTACCATCCGACGTTTAATGAAGCGCCGTGGGGCGGCTATAAGCAGAGCGGTATCGGACGGGAGCTGGGTACGTACGGCTTCGAAGAATACCTGGAGACGAAGCAGATTAATGTAAATCTTAACGTGCAGCCAAGCGGATGGTTTCAAAAGAAATAGGCATAACAAAACCCGCACGCAGAAAATACCGTGCGGGTTTTGTTATCCGTGGTTGTAAGGTATTGTCTTTATTCCCATGGTTTTTTGGTGGTCAAAAACTCTGCAAGACGTCGACTTTCTTCCCGACGCATTTTCCGCATTTGTGAACGCTGTGCCGCGCGTTCGTGCAGCTTTTTTTCTTCCTCGGTTTCCGGAAGGATACCAGGAACCGGGACCGGTTTTTTGTTTGCGTCAAGCGCCACGAATGTCAGAAATGCCGTAGCGGCGATTCTACGTTCACCGGTATATAGGTCTTCTGAAATAATTTTAACGAAGACTTCCATTGAGCTTGTTCCTGTCGATATAACGAATGATTCGACACAGACGGAATCACTCGGATTAATCGGATAAAGAAAATCTACTGAGTCGGTAGACGCTGTTACGACCGGTACGCGTGCATGACGAGTTGCAGATAACGCGGCTACATCATCGATATAGGCCATGAGCTTTCCGCCGAACATTGTACCGTGTTGATTCGTATCTGGTGGCAGTACCATGCTTGTTTTGACCACACGAGAATCTTTCACCGCTTTTTTTTCCATATTTATCGCACTCCTGTTTCGTAAGAAGTAATAATGCTTGTCATACTTGGCAAAGTTTTCTCATCTATTATACTACCCGGATTCGTACGGTAAAACGGGGATACGATAAGTTTATGTTTTGCGACTTTTCGGTTTTGCATTAATTTTTTAAGTTAAGTGTTATATTTTTTAGTTGACTGTTATATACACTTATACGCTAAAATCAACGTTGTAACGAACGATTGCATAACACTTAACCATTGAATGTGGGTGAAGTGTTATATCACTTATGTAAAAAGACAATATACAAATTGAGGAAAAGGCAGGAGGATTATAAGATGGCACAACAAGGAACTGAGCGTGTAAAACGTGGAATGGCAGAAATGCAAAAAGGTGGCGTCATCATGGACGTCGTAAATGCGGAGCAAGCACGCATTGCAGAAGCAGCGGGTGCGGTAGCTGTTATGGCTCTTGAACGCGTACCGGCTGACATTCGTGCAGCGGGTGGCGTGGCACGTATGGCTGACCCGACTATCGTGGAAGAAGTAATGGCGGCGGTGTCTATTCCAGTTATGGCAAAAGCACGTATCGGTCACTTCGTAGAAGCAAAGGTATTGGAAGCTCTTGGTGTAGATTATATTGATGAATCTGAAGTGCTGACACCAGCAGACGAAGTATTCCATATTAATAAAGGCGATTTTACAGTGCCGTTTGTATGTGGTGCACGTGACCTCGGTGAAGCGCTTCGCCGTATCGGCGAAGGTGCGTCCATGATTCGAACAAAAGGGGAGCCGGGTACAGGAAACATCGTAGAAGCGGTTCGTCACCAACGTATGATGCAAAGCCAAATCCGCAAAATCGCTAGTATGTCCACAGACGAATTAATGGCGGAAGCTAAAGCGATCGGTGCTCCGTATGAGCTGTTAAAGCAAGTACACGAGACAGGAAAACTCCCAGTTGTTAACTTTGCTGCAGGTGGTGTAGCGACACCAGCAGATGCGGCACTTATGATGCACCTTGGCTCAGACGGCGTATTCGTAGGCTCAGGTATCTTTAAGTCCGACAACCCAGAACGCTTTGCCCGCGCGATTGTAGAGGCGACAACACACTATGAAGATTACGCGCTAATCGGTAACCTGTCCAAAAATCTTGGCAGTGCAATGAAAGGCATAGATGTTACATCTCTGCTCGAAAACGAGCGCATGGCTGTACGGGGCTGGTAATCCATGAAAATCGGAGTACTGGCACTGCAAGGTGCCGTAGCAGAACATATACATCTGCTCCAGCAGGCTGGGGCAGATGCGGTCGCGGTGAAGCGGGTCGAGCAGTTGGATGAACTGGATGGTCTTGTTCTTCCCGGCGGCGAGAGTACTGCCATCGGTAAGTTGATGAAAAAGTATGGCTTCGATGTAGCATTACAAGAGTTCTCGGCTCAGAAAAAGCCTTTGTTCGGCACATGTGCTGGCCTGATTATTCTAGCAGGTGAAATCGAGGGGCAAGATTGGACGCATCTCGGTTTAATGGATATGAAGGTAGCCCGTAACGCATTCGGTCGTCAGCGGGAAAGCTTTGAGTTTGACTTACCAATCCCAGGCGTGGCCGAGGATTTCCGCGCGGTGTTTATTCGAGCGCCGCTTATTCGAGAAGTAGGAGATGACGTGGATATTCTTGCGCGTTACAAAGATGAGATTGTAGCAGCACGTCAAGGTCATTTGCTGTGTGCCTCCTTCCATCCTGAATTGACAGATGATAGTCGGATGCACGCCTATTTTCTGGAAATAGTGAAAGAGTACCGTTCCCAAACGGCAGTTGGTACGATATAACACATAATAACAGAAAGGAGAACGGCATATATGCTGTTCTCCTTTTTTAATCGATAAGAAAGTATGCGCCGTTACAAAGTGTGAAAGTGCTATATACTTTCTTTTGACCGTGCCATTTGAAAAACTTGCAAAGACCGACAACTGTCTCCTTCAAGAAATACCCAGATGTTTTGTCGGTCCGTCTAAAATGACACAAAACAGCCGTTTGGCTTCTTTGTGGACAAAGGACGAGCGAAGGGACCCGTGAGTTTTTCTTATTTATACAATTGGAGCTTTTCGGTAGGCGGCGGTCGCTTTAATAAATGATTGGGTCGCCTTGCCTAGTTCTTTGATTCCTTCTTCAATTTCTTTCTCATTCAAATACGAGAAGCTCAGCCTTAGAAAATGATGCTTTGATTCGATCGGATAGCATGCAGCACCCGGAAGAAATGTAATCTGATAATTTCTGGCGTAGCCAAGGAAGTCTTCCGTGTCGATCTGCACGGGTAATGCAAGCCACAAATTGACCCCGCCCTGCGGTATCAGCCAGTTTACGTCCTTTGGCATATGAACAGATAGGAGATCGATCATCAGATCACGGCGGAGCTGCAGAGCGATACGCAGCTTTTTCACGTGATTGCGCATCCGATCCGAATGCAGCAGGGGAAGGACGGCTTTCTGTGTCAACATTGGACTGCCAAGGTCGGTATTGCCTTTTGCAGCAACCAGTCGATGAAAAACCGTTCCTGAAGCGGCCAGTACGCCTACACGGCAGCCGGGAGCGAGAATTTTGCTAAGGCCTTTCAAATAAATAACATGGCCGAGCGAATCCATACTCTTTAGTGACGGCGGCGGTTGTTTTCCGAAATGAATCTCGCTCCACGGATCATCTTCAAGAACAAGGCATTGCGTTTCATAAGCAATATCAAGCAGTTGACGTCGCCGCTGTGCACTCATCACTGTGCCTGTCGGATTTTGAAACGTAGGCATCGTATAGATGAGTTTCGGCTTATATTTTTCGCAAAGTGCTGCCAGCATATCGACACGCATACCGTGTTCGTCAACCGGAACCGGGAGGATCGTAGCACCCCGCCAGCGGAATACATCGATGGCTGCCGGATATGTCGGAGCTTCGGTAAACACAATGTCTCCAGGCCCAACGAATGTCCGTGCCACCAGATCGATGCCTTGCTGCGTACCATTTGTAACAAGAATTTCATCGGAGGTCGTGCTGATTTTACTCTCCCGCAGATAACCCGCGAGTTCGGTGCGCAGTACAGGGTCTCCTTGCACATCGCCGTATGTGGATAAAATACGTGGTTCCTGGGAGAGTATGCGTTGAATTTCTTTCTCCAAATATCGGTTTGGCAGAAGACCTGGGTCAATTGTCGACGAGAAAAATTCAAATCGGGCGGATAGCTGATAATAACGCGAAAATTGCGCACGTGGAAGATAATCGGGAACAGAGAGTTGCCAGTCATATGGAGATTCTTGCCTATCTGTTGTTCCGCCTTGCTTGTTCTTCTGCACAAAAGTTCCTTTACCTTGAATCCGTTCAATGAATCCATCTTGTTCAAGTTCATTATAGGCTTGAACGACTGTCATCAAGCTAACCCCGATTTGCTTTGATAGGATACGCACAGAAGGAAGCCGCGTGCCTTCCTCCAGCAAGTTCGATTGAATGCGGTCCACAACAGCCTGATAAATCTGCCGGGCAAGCGGTACCGGGAGCTGACGATTTACTTCGATTTGCATCATGCCTTCTCCTTCGTATAGAAAGTGGGTTACGTTCCTCGAGTGTTATGAAAAGAGCAACTGTTATAATAAAAACGCACGAATTTTTAATAAATTAAGTATAACACAATAACACTGTATTAGAAAGAAAACCAATTTATTTTGAATATATGTGCAGGAAGCCGCATACCTTGAAAACTGGTTAACCAAATGGGGGTGATGATGCAAAGATTTAATTATAAAATATTTGGGTAGTATGTTTTTTGGAGATGAATCCGAGAAATTATAGTGCAAAAAAGGAAGTCGGGACTATGACAAATCTTACACATATATTGCAAAAACAAAAGACAACTGAAATGGAAATCAAGAAATATAGACGATTGCAAGAACAACGCTTTGAATTGCTTCAATTACGGGACGAATTGCAGATTAAGCCGGATGCAGAGGATATGAAGTTTCTCCAATCACTTAATGAGAGCATTGCTAATATAGAACAGCGAATTGCATCAGCGAAGCGTACGTTATCGATACGCCGCACCGGTAAAAGATAAATAAAATCACATCTACCGATTATCACCCTTGAAATAAAATAAGTGTTGAGTGATTTGATTGTAATGGTTATAATTAATTAGCAAACGAAGGAAAGAGCATGTTCGTATGCTCTTTTTTTCGTGCTGCATAAAAAAGGGGGATAGATAGATTGGATAAAAAACAAAAACAATTGCTTCTGGCATTATGTTATACAGTGTTATTTTCGGTAATGAACGGCACGATGTTCAATGTGGCTCTTCCGGAAATTGCGCGAGACTTCGGGCTGCTGCCTTCACAAGTTAGCTGGGTAGTCGTAGGGTATGGCATGGTGTTTGCTATCGGCTCGATTACATATGGTAAATTAGCTGATTTATTTCCTGTCAGAAGGCTTGTCACCATTGGCCTTTCGATTTTTTCGCTGGGTTCTGTGCTCGGTTTTTTTGCGTCTGCATACTGGCTTGTCATCATGGCGCGTATCGTTCAAGCCAGTGGGGCGGCAGCTATACCTGCGCTTGGTATGATTGTAGCTACTAAGTATTTTCCGGCGGAGAGGCGCGGCTATGTGCTGGGGTATATCGCATCGACAGTAGCATTCGGTACCGGTATTGGACCGATGCTAGGAGGTATGATTACACAATGGTTCGGTTGGAGCGTTCTGTTTTTATTCTCAGTAACGAGCCTGCTGGCGCTTCCTATATTACATCGTGCTTTGCCGGTGGAACAGATGACAAAAGGATCATTTGATACGATGGGAGCCCTTCTGTTCGGTGCAGGAATTGCGTCTCTTCTTCTTGGTATTAATGCTAATTTGATGATTGCTGGGCTGGCCGTTGTGTTTTTCGTGCTGTTTGGAATGCATATCCGGCGCACGCAAGCTCCATTTATCCAGGTGAGCCTGCTTGCCAATGGTCCATATCGATTGCTGCTTTTGCTTGGCATGATGATTTTCTTTGCGATGATGTCATCTTTTTTCATTTTGCCGTTGTTATTGGAAGAGGTGAATGGTCTTAAGGCCGGTGTGATTGGCCTCGTACTGTTTCCCGGTTCGATGATGGCTGCTCTGCTCGGCTCTCGTATCGGACGCTTGAGCGATAAATACGGTAGTGCAGTCATTATCAAGTGGGCTTCTCTTAGTATGGCTTTGGGTTTTGTCGCGCTTTCTACGTTTATCGGGATATCCCCGGTAGGGATTGCATGTATGCTAGTTGTTGTATATCTTGGATTCTCCAGCATTCAGTCCGCGCTCGCAAGTTTTGTGTCGCGTCCGCTTGAACGGAAAGAAATCGGTGTCGGCATGGGTCTGTATAATTTGACGACTTTTATGGGGAGCGCATTCGGTCCAGCCCTTGTGAGCCGATTTTTAGAGATGCACACGGGTCATTGGAATCTATTGAATGGAACAGCGTTCGATTCCTACAGTAATGCGTATTTGATTCTTGCTGTCGTCTGCCTAGGAGCTCTTGTCGTACTTGCGCTGGTACAAATACGTTTATCGAAAGAAGCGCAACTACCTGCACAGCAGTATGAAAGCATATAATCATGCATGGGCGAAAGAAGTTTTTCGCCCGTTTTTTTGTGATAAATGAAAATGGAAAATTTACAGATTTTACAGGTTTTGCATGATATAATGAATATCATTATTTGTTAACATCGATTGAAAAAACTGAAGTGAAGAGGAAGAAATTATGGAGCAAACACATTCCTTTCGGGAGAAGATGCGTCAGCTGCTGATTATTTTGCTACCGGTGCTTGTCACCCAGCTCGCGATGTATGCAATGAACTTTTTCGATACGATTATGTCTGGACACGCGAGCCCGAATGATTTGGCTGGTGTAGCTATCGGCTCCAGCCTTTGGATGCCTGTATATACTGGCCTTAGTGGAATTATGCTGGCTGTGACCCCGATTATTGCGCAGCTCGCAGGCGCGAGAAAAACGCAGCAGATGCCGTTCACAGTATTACAGGGTGTGTATCTTGGATTGGCTCTGGCGCTATTGGTTATTATTGGCGGTTCATTTGCACTTTCGCCAATACTTGACAGGATGGAATTAGAGCCGCTTGTGCGTAACATTGCCCACGATTTTCTTATTGCTATTAGTTATGGCATCGTACCACTATTCGTATCGATGGTGCTACGTTGTTTTATCGATGCGCTTGGCTACACGCGCATAACGATGATTATTACGCTCACATCGCTGCCAATTAATGTAGTGTTGAACTATATGCTCATTTTTGGAAAGTTTGGATTCCCGCAATTGGGCGGAGTTGGTGCGGGATATGCGACTGCTGTAACATACTGGTGCATTGCGTTGTTCAGCATATATGTCATTCACCGTGTTCAACCGTTTGCCGGATATAAAGTGTTTCAACGCTTTTATCCGATTTCGTTTGCAACCTGGAAAGAGCAGCTTACAATTGGTGTGCCGATCGGGTTTTCTATTTTTTTTGAGACTAGCATTTTTGCAGCGGTTACGCTTTTAATGAGTGGTTTTAGCACAGTGACCATTGCAGCTCATCAGGCGGCGATGAATTTTGCCTCTTTACTATATATGGTTCCAATGAGTATCGCTATGGCACTTACTATCGCGGTTGGGTTTGAAGTGGGGGCGCAGCGCTTTAAGGATGCAAGACAGTACAGCTATTTGGGTATTAGCATGGCCATATGTATGTCGCTTGTTTGCGCAGTCTTGCTGTTTATCTTCAATGAACAGGTAGCAAAGCTGTATACAACAGATATTGAGGTGCTTGATCTTACGAAGCAATTCCTCATATACGCTGTTTTCTTTCAGTTGTCTGATGCTGTGGCGGCTCCGATTCAAGGCACGTTACGGGGATATAAGGATGTCAATATTGTATTTATTATCGCATTTATCTCCTATTGGGTTCTTGGATTGCCTATAGGCTATGCGTTAGCCAACTATACAGAATTGGGCGCGTTTGGGTATTGGGTTGGACTAATTACAGGGCTGTTATTTGGGGCGATCGGGCTTGCAGTGCGGCTTTTCCGGATACAGAAACGTTTCCAGAAGGTTCGTGAACAGAGCTGTGCATAGAAGGTAAAACGTATTACAATTTGTCTTTTTAGTGTTCATACGATATAATTTACATGTTAAGAACATAAATTTCCATTTGATTGCCTTCCTTGAGTTATGTTGACAGTTGTTAGCATGCAATTCGACAACGTTTTCCCAATATATTTCATAAATAAAGAATCTAATTCACGGAGAGGGGTATGCGTATGGACAGCATTCAAGGAAATTATCGAGTAATAGACGGCAGCGGGAAATTATATCTAGAAAACAATGAAGTCGTCTCCTTAACTGTAGGCAAGGCGATTAAAATTCTGCATCCAGAGCATGGTTGGCTGCAGGGAATTTACCAGGGAAGCGGCGAAGTCGTATATCCACAAGGCACGTATACATTAAAAGAAGGCGACGTCATTCGCATCTTAAAGTAAGACTGTATAAAAACGGTCCTTTCTCTTATATAAGAGGAAGGACCGTTTTTGGATACATTTTATCCCACCTGTTGATTAGCCATAAGTTTTCAGATTCCTAGAAATTGCTTCGCGATTGACCGCCATCCACATTAAGTGTGGCGCCGACAACCCAGGACGCTTTTTCGGATGCAAGAAATACTACCACATTTGCTATTTCCTCCACTGTTCCAAAACGCCCAGCCGGGATTTCGCTTTCTACAAATTGCTTGATTTTATCGGGATTCTCTTCCAGCCGCTTTTGCCAGTTACCGGTTGGATGGAGAATTGAGCCAGGGGCAACACCGTTGACCCGAATGCCATAGGGGATCGCCTCGTCGGCTAATGCTTTTGTAAAGCTGATGAGTGCTGCTTTCGCCGCATTATAGGTAGGCTTTCCACCAGCCTCACGACCATAAATGGAGCTAATATTTATGATATTACCCGTACCTTTATCTTTCATTAATGATACGACCTGCTTACTCAGATCAATCGCAGGATACAAATTCATATCCATTGCGACTTCGAACAAGCGTACATCCGTATCAAGAATAGCTCCACCATTGCTGCCACCCACGTTATTTATGAGTATATCAATGGTTCCGAACTTCTCTACAACCTGACGTACCACACCCGCACGCTCGTCCGGCTTAGTCAAATCCGCGGGAATGGCGAATGCGCCGATTTCATGTGCTGCTTCATCTAGTTCTTCTTTGCCTCTAGCAGTCACAACGACATTTGCTCCTTCATCGTGAAATGCTTTAGCAATTGCGCGCCCGATTCCTTTAGAGCCTCCCGTCACAAGAACAATTTTATTTTGCAAACCTAAGTCCATTGTGTCACACCTTTCTTATGTAGATAACAGGATGATGCTTAATGTTAATTCAATTTCATCATACCATAACAAAACAGATGCATAATTATTATATACATCTGATTTGATACATCGAAAAATTCTTATGGTGAGAGGTAAGAAAAGAATGAAAAAATCAGAGGTTGGAAAAAGACACGTTTGCCTTTCTTTTGCTGGAGCGCAGGGCGCATCCACCCTCTTCTTTTTCTGAATCACCTACTTCCAACCACGCTACCCTGTCAAAATATCAAATTTATATAGATATATATAACGGATAGATATGTGCAGCACTCTTGATAAGGAGGGACAGCATGACGACTTATTCGGAAGAGAAGGAGGAAGAGTTTGCACGGCTAGCGGAATTGAGAGAACTACAAAAAATACGAATAGCTTGGGAACTATAATTTAAAGAACCGTCTTTCTGAGATAAAATACCAAGGGTGTTGATTATCCAGTACGATCCAGAGTGGATAGCCACCACACCGTGCCCCAAACGGGCGGCGGTTCGTCTCCCGCACAGAAGCGTAGAGGACCACTTTTTGCCCTGACCAGGCGGGACCGACGCGAAGAGGGAGACAGTTGCGGTCCTCTTTCGCCTGGCCAGGACAATCGCTCAGGAAGGGAGACGAAAGGCCTTGTTTGTGTCCCTTCTTTGCAAGGAAAAGACGAGGGAACACGCCGACGCGTGCATCTTATTTCTTCCGATATATGGATAATCAACAGGTGTGGTAAAATAAAACGATATAAAATTAAGTTTACTATAAATGTATTATGTAACTTAAAGAATGTAGCATTGTACACAGGTAACAAGTGTGATTAGAATTGAAGATAATTCAATGGAAACTTAAAGTTACTTCATAGGGAGATAGTAAGAATATAAAGAGGAATATATGGAGTAGGCTGGTTTCACGGTTCCCGTAAATGAAACAAGGAAGACATTATGATTACCGGAATTTTTCTGGCAGTCTGAAAAATTGTAAAATGCTATAAATCCTTCTGAATTCATATTATAATGGAAGCACTACCGCAACGAAACGAGGTGCTTACCTTTTGACAAACCTTTCACCCCCGCTGAAAGCTTTATTACAGACATGTGCTACAACGAAAAAGATAAAAAAAGACACATATCTGTTTCATCAGGGAGAGCTTGCGAATTCCATGTATATCATTCTTGCGGGACGGGTTCAGATCGGGAAGACCGATGCGGAAGGAAAAGAGTTAACGCTACGTATATGCCAGAAGAACGATATTGTCGGAGAGTTGATTCTATTTGCCGATCATCCGAAATACGTTTTTAGCGCAAAATGCCTTGAAAACGGTGAGGTAGGCGTTATAAACCGGGAAACGTTTGAGAAAAAGTTGCTGGAAAATAAGGATGTGGCGTTTGAATTCATGAAATGGATGAGTGACCATTTCCGACGCACACAGACAAAGTTCCGAGATTTGGTGCTCAACGGGAAGAAGGGTGCGCTATATTCTACGTTGATTCGCATGGCCAACAGCTATGGCATTAAGACAAAGGAAGGAATCCTAATCGATTTATCGATTTCGAATCGTGAGCTCGCCAACTTCTGCGGTTCAACCCGAGAGAACATTAACCGTACATTGCAAGAGTTACGGACGCAGGACATTCTATCATTGAAAGAGCAGAAAATCATTATCCATGATCTGAAACGCTTGAAGGAACTAAATCATTGTGATGATTGCTCGGTAAACATATGTAATATCGATTAAATGCAAAAAGCCTTCTCGAATAGGGAGAAGGCTTTTTGTTTTTTGTATATTTTATTTTTGCGAAAGAGCTTCTTTCTGAAGCAAAAGTCCGTATGTATCTGGACGGCGGTCACGCATGAATTGGAGCAGGTTACGCGCAAAATCGATTTCTGATTTGTCGATTTCCTGAATTAAAATACCTTCCTCATCATCCAATGATTGCAAAATGTTTCCTAGTGGGTTACTAACAAAGCTTCCGCCATAAAATGTCATATCCTTTTCCTGTCCAACCCGGTTTACTGCGGCAATGAACACGCCATTAGAAATACCATGGGCAGAAATCGCCTTTTCCCAGGAATATCGGGTGGAGAGTTCTGGATGATCCGGCTCAGAGCCAATAGCGGATGGATAGAATAAAATCTCCGCTCCTTGAAGAGCCAGAATGCGAGCGACTTCAGGGAACCATTCATCCCAGCAGATTCCGATACCGATTTTTCCATAGCGTGTTTCATACACAGGGTACCCTGTGTTTCCTGGAGTAAAATAATATTTTTCATGATATTGAGGTCCATCAGGGATATGGTTTTTACGTGTTGTACCAAGATAAGAGCCATCTGCATCATATACGGCAGCACTATTAAAGTACAATCCGCGTCCCGCTTTTTCATAGAAAGGTACGATAAGAACGACTTCTAGCTCCTGTGCCAGTTGGCTCATCGTTTGCAGTGTAGGATTGTCTATCGGCTCGGCCTGCTCATACCCTTTCACGCAGACGGTTTGTGCGACATACTGAGCATTAAATAGTTCTTGAAGGCAAATGATTTGCGCACCTTGTGCAGCCGTTTCTCTAATTTTTTCGATGTGATATTGTACATTATCAGGGATGTTTTCCCCGCATTTTCCTTGAATTAATCCAATTGTAACCTTTTCGTTCATTGTATAGTTCCTCCTAAATGATAGTAGTTGTATAAATTTACGAGGAAGCCGCAGGATTTTCGACTTTCGTAAAGGAATCTTCTGCTTCGTTAAAATTAAAATTCGGTGGTTTTTGAGTGAATCCTTTTGTTAAAAACAATAGATACACAATTCCAAGACCAACCCAGATACTTCCTAAAATGATGGATTTTTTATCAAGGCTTGTCCACAGCCAAATCGTAAAGCTCGTTCCAGCTAATGGCAACAATACATATAGAAGCATTCCTTTTATTCCGCGTTGTCGGTTACGAATATAGTAGTGAAAAATAACCGAGATGTTAACGAAGGCGAATGCTACCAACGCGCCAAAGTTAATAAAAGATGCTGCTGTCACTAAATCAACGGTCAGGGCCGAGAGTGAAAACGCTCCAATGAGCAGAATATTACGGTTCGGCGTTTTATATCTCGGATGAATATAGCCAAACAATTTTTTTGGTAACACGGATTCACGCCCCATAGCAAACAGCAGGCGGGCTGCACTAGCATGGGAGGACATTCCTGACGCAATCGTTGATGTAATTACTCCGGCAAGAAAAATAGAGCCGAAAACGGGACCACCGATATAAGCGGCAATTTCAAAAGAGGCTGAATCGATATCTTTAAAGGAAGCAAAGTCCGGATATGCGATGTGCGCGATATATGAAACGAAAATGAAAAGCAATCCGCCGATAAATGCGACGAGAAAAATAGCTTTCGGAACGGTTTTCTCAGGCGCAATGGTTTCTTCTGAAAGTGTGGTTACGGCATCGAATCCTAAAAAGGAAAGACAAAGAATCGAAGCGCCGGCCAGCACAAAAGAGTAGGAAACCTCAGGATTGTAAAAAGGTAATGCCGACAAAAATGTTCCCATGCCCATCCCTTTAGCAACCCCTTTCAAAGCAAGTACTACAAAAAGGATGGTAACGAGAAATTGGAATAAAACAAGTACCGCGTTTACTTTAGCCGTCATTTGAATACCGATGATATTAATCGCCGTAATCACAGCGATGAAACCGATAATCCATACCCATGATGGAACGGCCGGAAAAGCGGCTGATAAAAAGATACCGGCCAACAAGAAATTAATCATGGGCAAAAACAAATAATCCAGCAATACAGCCCACCCGACGAGAAAGCCGAGATGCGAATTAATCGATTTTTGGGTATACGTATAAGCTGAGCCTGAAACAGGATATGCTTTCACCATTTTTCCATAACTATAAGCAGTGAACAGCATAGCTAACAGCGCGAAAGCGTACGCCGCCGGTACCATTCCATGTGTCGTCTGTGCCGCAACTCCGTACGTATTAAACACTGTCATTGGAGCCATATAGGCAAGGCCGAGCACTATGAGCGGCATGAGTGTCAATGTCCGACGAAAATGGGAGGCTTGTGTGTTGTTCATACGAATCCCCACCATGGTTGATTAGCTTTCATGTAAAACCTCCTCTTTACTTCTTGATGTATTTCTCTTTGTATATTTCTATAAGAGCAAAAATAATGCCAAATCAAAATTTACTGTAAAATAAGGGCTTTTGCGATTATAATAAACAAAAGTAATGAAAAAATTCATCGGTTTAGGGCAAGGAAAATGAAAGATTTTCGTTTGTATATGCTTTTAAAGTCTTTTAAAAGTTAAACAATGAAAAAAATCATCTGATGATTTTTTTCATTGTTTAGAAATAACAGGAGGCTACAGATGATTCATAAGCTGAAAGTACAAGATAATTGGATACTTCATACGGTAACTGAAGAAAGTGACAGCATGTTTAGCAATCCTCAAATAGATTTGTTGCATTCCTGCTTTAATGGAGAAGAAGTTGAATTTATTACTAGCATGACAAAAAAGAAGATAGAATCTCTGGAAAAGCATGGTATACTCCAGATTGAAATTTTACCCATTCAAGTTTTTCTTGCTAAGGCGGACGAAAAAACATTCATTGCCTTATCCATGCTTAA
Organism: Aneurinibacillus migulanus; assembly: GCF_001274715.1. Lineage (GTDB taxonomy): Bacteria > Bacillota > Bacilli > Aneurinibacillales > Aneurinibacillaceae > Aneurinibacillus > Aneurinibacillus migulanus. The sequence goes on from NZ_LGUG01000004.1 coordinate 2,952,266, forward strand.
AAAACAGGTAGAAAATACAGGAGAAAAAGAAGAACTGGATGTAGAAACGTTCATTGCCCGTTCGGCAAAGATGAAAGAGGTTATGGAGATTGTAAAAAAAATATCGTACGTTGACTCATCCATTCTTCTTCTAGGCAAATCAGGTGTTGGCAAAAGCATGATTGCCAAGCTCATTCATAAATATAGCACCCGTGCAAAACGAAACTTTATCTCTATAAACTGCGGAGCAATCCCAGAGGCACTGATGGAAGCCGAACTGTTTGGGTATACACACGGAAGTTTTACGGGAGGGCAAAGAGGAGGAAAAAAAGGGATTTTTGAATCCGCAGATGAGGGCACGGTATTCTTAGATGAAGTGGGGGAGCTACCGCTTAATCTACAGGTCAAATTGTTGGAGGTATTGCAGGAGAATTGTATCCGACCTATTGGAGAAACCAAGCTTATCCCTGTTAACGTCCGTGTTATTGCAGCTACGAATCAAAATTTGCTGGAGCTTGTGCAGCAGAAGAAATTCCGTGAGGATTTATATTATCGGCTTCATGTTGTTCCGATTGAAATCCCTCCATTATGTGACAGAATCGACGATATCCCCCATTTGACACGCCATTTTTTAAAGCAGAAAATCAATAAATACGGAATCTTTAAGACGTTTCATCCTGAGGTTGAAGAAGTGTTTAAAAGATACGAATGGCCAGGGAACGTAAGAGAGTTAGAAAATATTATCGAAAGGCTATTTATCACAACCGAAGAAAATGAAATTCAGCTTACACATCTGCCGTCATTTTTTCATTCTTTGAGCGAAAATGCTTCTTCCTGTTATGATAAAGAAAGTGACATTATACCCTTAAAGAAAGCAAAGAAAATGCTGGAAAAAGAATTGATTGTAAAAGCGTATGACTTATATAAAAGTACGTACAAAGCAGCAAGAGCATTGCAAGTCGATCAATCGACCATTGTAAAGAAATTAAAAGAATTTCGCGAAGAAGGAAGGTAATCCATATGGTGACGATTGCGCTAGCACAGCTGAAAGGCGTATTATTCAATAAAAATCTAAATGTACACCGCATCTTAGCAACGATTCAAACATGCAAAGAAAAAAACGTGGATTATGTGTTATTTCCTGAATTGTTTTTGACCGGTTTTTTTATTCAACATGAAATTGAAGCATTGGCTGAACCGGTAGACGGAGAAAGCATCCGAATCATTCAGGAGAAAGTAAAAGAAACAGGAGTGGGCACGATTCTGGGCTTTGCAGAACGTTATGAAAACCGCTATTACAACTCAGCGGTATTTATTGAAAAAGACGGGAGCATTAAAGGGGTATACCGAAAAATTCATTTGTTTGATAAGGAAAAGGAGTTTTTCACACCTGGAGAGGAATTTCCTGTTTTTCATACGGAAGTTGGAAATATTGCTCTCATGATGACATTCGATGTAGAGTTTCCTGAAATGTCTCGAATTTATGCGATGCACGGAGTAGAATTAATTATGGTTTTAAATGCCCATAACGTTCCATATCAGCCGCATCAAGGTATTTTTCTACAAGCGCGTGCCCTGGAAAATCAAGTGTTCATGGCAGCGACCAATAAAGTAGGGCTTGAGGGAAGTACACTGTTTTTTGGAGAAAGTGCAGTAATTTCTCCAGAGGGGCACTTTATAGAAAAGGGCGGAAATAACGAGGAAATAATTATAGCATCCATTCAGTTATCAGACGTGTATAAAGTAAGAGAAGAACAATTAATGAAGTATTTAGAGAATAGAAAAGGCGAGTTATATAGTAAGCATGGACTTGTTTAAAGGTAAATACATATTTGTCCGAATGGATGTTCTGCTATAAAATAAAATATAAAGAGAAATTATGGAAAAGGGGTTGAGAAACGATGGCCCTTCGTATAATCGTCGGACGTGCAGGCAGTGGAAAAAGCACACGATGTATGCAGGAAATTCGCGAACGGCAGCAGCAACAACCGATGGGGGCGCCGCTTATCTATCTCGTACCGCAACAGATGAGCTTCCAGGTCGAATATGAACTGGCTGCTCAGGTAGGTTTACCGGGTACGATGCGTGCTCAGGTGTTTAGTTTTCGCCGTTTGGCATGGAAGATTCTGCAAGAGGTAGGCGGATTGTCTCGTATACATATTGATGACACGGGAATGAAGATGATATTACGTCGTATTCTTGAAAAACGAGGCGGAGAGCTTCGAGTATTCGGTCGTGCGATGGATCGGAACGGCTTTACTGACCAGCTGGAAGAAATGTACGGCGAGCTGGTGCGGCATGGAATGACAGCGGAAGATTTACTTGTCCAGCAGGAAGCGCTGATTCGGCGGGATGAAGGTGAAGGAAGCGGAAGCGGCTTTCTCGCCGATAAGCTGCATGATATGCATCTTATATATGATGAACTGGAACGTTATTTAGCAGAACGATACCTGGACACGGAGCATTATCTGCCATTGCTTGCGGAGCGATTAGAGCGATCACGCTACATTCGTGGCGCTGAAATCTGGGTAGATGGGTTTGAGCATTTTACGCCCCAGGAGCTTTTGGTACTTAGGGAGTTGTGGACATGTGCAGGCGACATGTCTGTTACATTGACGCTTGATTATCCGAGCGATTCCGGTACTGTGCCGGATGAGCTAGATTTGTTTTATTCATCAGCCATGACATATCGGGTACTTATGGAATTGGCAGAGAAGAGCGGCGTTCGTGTAGATGCTCCCGTCGTACTCTCCCGGACTGGACCGGTAGCTAGGTTCGCTCACAACCCGGCGCTGTCCCATCTTGAGGCGCATTATGATCGGCGTCCTGTACGTCCGTATCCGTATTCCACAGATTCTATTCGGATTGCCGCCGCTGCCAATCGGCGCGCTGAAGTAGAAGGAGTGGCCCAGCGCATTCTTTCGCTTGTGCGAGATAAAGGATACCGCTGGCGTGATATCGCAGTGCTCGTACGTAATATTAAAGACTATGAACATCTATTTACTACTGTTTTCGAAGACTATGGTATTCCGGTATTTCTCGATGAGAAACGGCCGATGCTGCACCATCCGCTAACAGAATTTATTCGTTCCGCGCTCGAAGTTATTCGGTATAACTGGCGATATGAAGCAATTTTCCGCTGTATTAAAACGGAATTATTGTTTCAGCCCGAAATGGAAGAGACAGCGGAGGAGATGCGTCACCGGATTGATAGAGTAGAGAACTATGTGCTGGCACATGGGATTGAAGGTTACCGTTGGACTGATCCGAACTGGCAATGGAAATATCGCGTATATCGGGGATTGGATGAGAACTCGGTCGAGGTAGCAGCCGCTATGCGACAAAGTGATGAAGAGCTGGCGATGGAGCAGGAAATTGCGCAACTGCGTCAGCGTATTACAGTTCCGCTTCAACAATTGGAACGGGCGCTGACAAAAGCGAAAAATGTCCGTGGATTGTGTGAAGGCTTGTATCTTTTCCTTATGAAATTAAATGTGCCTCAGCGTCTGGAACAATGGAGCGAAGCGGCGAAGGAAGCACACCGGCTTGAGCAGGCTCGTGAGCACGGACAAGTATGGCAAGCTATTATCAACATGCTGGATCAAATCGTCGAGGTGATGGGCGATGAACGTATGGATATGGAGACGTTTGCTTCAGTGATCGAAGCCGGAATGGAAAACTTGAAGTTTGCACTCGTGCCGCCGGCGTTGGATCAAGTGTTGGTAGGTAGTATAGATCGAACTCGTTTCGCCAATGTAAAATGCGCATTCATTCTCGGAATAAACGACGGTGTTATTCCAGCGCGGCCGAAAGAAGACGGGATGCTTTCCGAAGGAGAGCGGGAGTCGCTTCTTGCGAACGGGATGTCGCTTGGACCGGGCAGCCGCCGCCGATTGATGGAAGAAGAATTCATGCTATACCGGGCGCTTGCCTCAGCCTCTGAATGTTTATTCCTCAGTTATGCGTTGGCGGACGAGGAAGGAAAGGGACTACTTCCATCAGCTTTCATGAAACGGATGAAGGAAATGTTTCCGCAAGTAAAGGAAGAATTTGTTACGACAGAAGTGGCGGAGATTGCTGCGGAAGAAGAACAGCTTGCCTTTCTCGCCAACCCATCCCGCGCTCTATCCTACCTTAGCGCCCAACTACAGCAATGGCGCAAAGGATACGGGCTTGCACCGTTCTGGTGGGACGCGTACAACTGGCTTATCCGTGAGATGCCGGATCAGCAGGCGCGTGTAACCCGGGCACTCTTTTATCGCAACGAAGAACGCGCTTTGAAGAAGGAAACAAGTCAGGCATTATACGGTAAGAAAATACGTGCCAGTGTCTCGCGGATGGAACGATTTCAGGCTTGTCCATTCTCACATTTCGCTTCGCATGGACTGAAGCTTCATGAACGTGATTTATACAGGCTGGAAGCTCCGGACATCGGACAATTGTTCCATGCAGCACTGAAGCTGGTCGGGGAACATATGGAGAAGAATCAAGTGGAATGGGGTGCGCTCGAGGCGGAACAGATGCACAAGCTGGCGGCGGAACAAGTCGATGTTCTATCGCCACTTCTTCAGAAGCAAATTCTGCTTAGTTCAGGCCGTAACCGTTATATCACGCATAAGCTGAAAAATGTGGTTGGACGTGCCGCTGTTATGCTGGGTGAGCATGCACGCCGTAGTGAATTTACGCCGCGGGCGCTTGAACTCGGATTCGGTACCGGCGCCCAATTACCTCCTCTTATGTTTGATTTGCCGAACGGCTGCACAATGGAGTTGGTAGGCCGTATCGACCGGGTGGACGGTGCAGAAAGTACGCAAGGGTTACTGTTGCGCATTATTGACTATAAGTCCAGCGCCAAAGACTTGGTGATTGAAGACGTCTATTTTGGTTTATCCTTGCAAATGCTGACGTATCTAGATGTGCTTATTTCTCAGGCGGAAGCATTTTTTGGCGAAGCAGCCGTACCGGCCGGTATTCTGTATTTCCATGTTCATAATCCATTACTTCGTTCACTTGTTCCTCTTTCTGAAGACAAAATTCAGGGCGAGATCCGGAAGCGGTTCAAGATGAAAGGGCTGCTCGTCGAAAACGAAGAGATTGTGCGGTTGATGGATACGGAGCTTGAGACCGGTTATTCAGATATTCTACCAGTTGCGCTGAAAAAAGACGGCGGATTTTACAGCACATCTCGAGTCATTTCCTCCAAGCGACTTGATCAATTGCGCGGCTATACACGCGCAATGATCCGCGAGATTGGACAGCGAATTACGGATGGCGATATTTCCATTTATCCGTATCGACATAAGAAACGTACTGCCTGCACATTTTGTACCTTCAAATCCGTTTGCCAGTTCGATCAAATGGTAGAACCAGGCGAATTCCATGTGTTACGACGAGAGTCGGATGAGGCAATGTGGCAGGAGATCGCGGAGAAAGGAAAGGGGGAAAACGTATGAAGACGCTTGAAAAACCGATAGAAAGTACTTGGACGGATGAACAATGGGAAGCCATTGCGGCACGCGGATCGAATGTATTAGTAGCTGCTGCTGCAGGTTCAGGAAAAACAGCTGTGCTTGTCGAGCGTATTATTCGCCGCGTTATCGATGAACACAATCCGCTTAGTGTGGACCATCTGCTGGTGGTGACGTTTACGAATGCGGCAGCTGCGGAGATGCGGCACAGGATTGGAGCGGCGCTGGAAAAAGCAGTCGCAGCTAATCCTTCTCCGTATTTGCGCCGACAAGTGACATTGTTGAACAGGGCTTCAATTACGACCCTGCATTCGTTTTGTATGGAAGTGCTACAGCGTTATTATTATTTAATAGATATCGATCCTTCTTTTCGTATTGCAGACAGTACAGAAGCACAGCTGCTGCGTCAGGAAGCGATGGATGAATTATTAGAAGAAGAATATGAGAAAAAGGATAATCCATTCTTTTTTCGTTTAATAGATAGCTATACAGGAGACAGGGGGGACGAAGCGCTTCAGCATTTACTATTAAAAGTGTATGATTTTGCCCGTAGTCATCCGTGGCCGGAGCATTGGCTGGATGAAATGGCGAGTATGTATCGGGTAGAAACAGTTGAAGCATTCTACGATTTACCGTGGTTTCGCTATTTACGAAACGATGTGCAATTGGAGCTTACCGGAGCGCTCGAATTGCTACGTCAAGGAGCGGAGATCGCCCAAATGAGTGGCGGACCCTTGCCGTACCTGGCGAATTTTCAAGAAGATGAGGTGCTTATCGAGGGCTTGCTGGCAAAATGTACGGGTTCATGGGACGAACTATATGAGGCATTCCAGAATGCTGCGTTCGGCAAACTGAAACCGTGCAAAAAGAAAGAGTGCGACGAAGCATTAATTGAGAAAGCAAAAAAACTGCGTGACAGAGTAAAAGATACGGTAGCGAACTTGCAAAGAGAAATGTTCGCAATTCCTCCGCAATACTATTTCGAACTTACCCGCGAGATGTCTCCGCTTATCGACAAGCTTATTGAGCTGGTCCGTCGTTTTGGTGAACGCTATAGTACCTTGAAGCAAGCAAAAGGATTGGTCGATTTCTCGGATTTGGAACACTACTGCCTGAAGGTTCTGTGTGATGAAAAGGCCGGGCCGGACCGGATTTTGCCATCCGCTGCGGCATTGGAATATCGGGCGCAGTTCGGTGAAGTACTTGTCGATGAGTATCAGGATACGAATGAGGTGCAGGAGACGATCGTTCGTCTTGTAACAAAAGACGGGGACTCGGAAGGCAATCTGTTTATGGTAGGAGATGTGAAGCAGTCCATCTACCGGTTTCGTTTGGCCGAACCAGGCCTTTTCTTGCATAAGTATAAGACGTATACCAGTGATGGAGCGGGAGGCGGTAAGCGAATCGATCTTGCCAAAAACTTTCGCAGCCGCCGTGAAGTGATCGACGGTACGAACTTTATTTTTAAGCAAATCATGACAGAAGCTGCCGGAGAAATCGAATACGATGATGCAGCGCAATTGGTGCTCGGTGCCGAGGATTATCCGGAGGCCGAAGGCGTTGATTCGTGCATCGAGGTATTGTTTATTGACCGGAATGAAGAAAAAGCCGATGAAGAAGAAATGGATATCGGAGCGGACGGTACCGAGCCCGATGTTGCAGTTCCCTTTACCGGTGAAGAGCTCATGCCCGATGCGTCTGAGTTGGAGACAGCACAATTGGAGGCACGGCTCATCGCCAGTAAAATTAAACAATTAGTCGGTGCCACGGATCATTCCCCGTACCTTGTATATGACAAAACAAGCAAAACGATGCGGCCTGTTCAATATCGGGATATCGTTATCCTGCTTCGTTCGGTGAGCGGGTGGGCCCAGGTGATGGCCGAAGAATTCAAATGGCACGGTATTCCGGCATATGCTGAGCTATCCGGTGGTTATTTTGCGGCGACAGAAATCGAAGTTATGACATCGTTATTGCATGTCATCGATAATCCGCTTCAGGATATCCCGCTTGCCGCAGTGCTACGTTCTCCGCTTGTACAGATCAGCGCGGAAGACATGGCACAGATCCGGCTAGCCCAAAAAGATAAGCCATATTATGAGGCATTACTCGCCTACCTGGAACAAAATAAAGAAAGTGGTTTACCATTATTTGAAAAGCTTCAGCAGTTCCGAAACCAATTGGAGAGCTGGCGAACCGAAGCAAGACAGGGAGCGTTATCCACGCTTATTTGGCATATTTATCGCGAGACCGGCTACTATGACTTCGTTGGTGGATTACCAGGTGGTAAACAGCGGCAGGCTAATTTGCGTGCGCTCTATGATCGTGCGTGTCAATACGAAGCGACGACATTCCGTGGATTGTTTCGCTTTCTACGGTTTATCGAAAAAATGCAGGCGCAGGGCGGAGACCTTGGTACGGCACGTACATTGGGTGAACAAGAGGATGTTGTACGTATCATGACCATCCATAAAAGTAAAGGGTTAGAATTTCCTGTGGTATTTGTTGCAGGGCTTGCCAAGCAGCATAATTTTCAGGATTTAAACGGAAGTTTTCTATTGCATAAGGAACTTGGGTTTGGCCCGAAATACGTAGAACCGCAACAGCGTGTTAGCTTTCCAATGCTGTCGCATGCAGCCATGAAGCGGCGTATGCGCCTGGAACAGTTAGCAGAGGAGATGAGGGTGCTCTACGTGGCCTTGACCCGTGCACGCGAGAAATTATTCTTGGTTGGCACAGCAAAACATCTGCCTAATGCTGTGGAGAAGTGGGTACGGCATACATCCGTTTCCGGCTGGACGCTTCCTGATTATGAATTGGTCAAAGGTCGTACATATCTTGATTGGATCGGCCCGGCATTGCTGCGTCACCGACATGCTAAGACGCTATATGCCATAATGGATGGCATTGAACGTGTGCCAGCATGTGTACGTGATCATGATTCGCGATGGTTGGTTACATGCGTTCCTGCCTCATCTCTCATATTTACACTTGAAGAAGAAAAGCGGATACAACAAGAGATGGAACAGGCGATTGCCGAAGGGCAACCGGTGCCTATCGAAAGTTCTTATAAGAAGCAGGTAGAGCATCAGCTTTCCTGGGGCTATGTACATAATGCCGCGACCGAGCATTTATCCAAGATGTCCGTCTCTGAATTAAAGCGACGTCAACAGACCGCCATTCAAACAGAGGAGCTGGATGGACCCTCCTATCTGCCGGGGTTGTTTCGCAGCGATGCAGCGGAACGGCCACGGTCTTTATCCGAAAAGAAGCTAAATGCAGTTGAAATCGGGGTAGCGACACATACGGTTATGCAACAGTTGCCACTTGACAGGGTACTGACAGGAGAAGAAATCGCGGAGGAAGTAGAACGTATGGTACAGCAAGAATTGTTAACGCCAATGGAAGCAACAGCCATTGATATGACCAAAATCGAACAATTTTTCACCAGTGAAGCGGGACATAAGGTACGTGAAGGACGTTGTGTTTATCGAGAGGTTCCATTTAATTTACCGGTGCCTGCCCAGGAGATATATACCAATTGGGAAGAACAGAATGGGGAAGGCTCCCATGAGGAGATGGTGCTGCTGCAAGGGGTAATCGATTGTTTAGTTGAAAAGGAGGAAGGCTGGTTATTGCTTGATTATAAGACAGACCGCACCGTCGACTTGTCGGACGAGCTGCTTCAGGCAAGATATAAAGAACAGCTAGACAATTATGCACGTGCTGTTACAAAGATTACAAATCGCCCGGTAAAAGAAAAAATAGTATACTTTTTTGACGGGGGTCGTACGTTGTATTTGTAAGTATGGCGTGTGCTGTTTCTTTCGGAGTTGCAAAGTGATAAACTTTCTGGTATTGTGAACACTATAAAAACTATATTTGTTTAAATAGTTTTTTGATCGGATAGCAGGAGGACTGATAATGAGAGAACGGATTCTAAAAGCATTTATCGAAGAAATTCGCGAAAACGGTATGAAATTTACGATGGACGATTTGGTGAAACGTCTTGGAATTAGTAAGCGGACCCTTTATGAACACTTTTCTTCGAAAGTAGAGATTTTAGAAACAATTATCGAGCAAACTTTTTCAGAAGTAGATGCGAAAACCGAAATCATTGTCCAGGATGAGAAGCTAACGATACTCGAGAAAATTAAAGGGGTCGTCACTGTTATGCCAAACTACGTGGAGTTTTATGACTTACGCGTATTCGAGCAAATGAAACGGTATTTCCCAAAGCAATGGGAAAGATTACATGCGGCGTTAAATGATTGGGAGGCGCTTCGCTTCCTAATCGAGGAAGGAATTCGTAAAGGACAGCTCGCCGAAATGAATGTAGCGCTCGTTATGAAGCTCTTCATTGATGCCGCTAATTCGACGCTTGACCGGGACTTCTTTATGCAGAACAATATTTCAGTACCAGAGGCGCTCTCTTCCATTGTAGATGTACTGCTATTCGGGTTAGTGCCGGAGAATAAAAGATAATCGCCTGTCTTTTATTCTTTTCTTTTTTGGTGAAAAAAACTAAAAAAACATTAATAGTTTCGTGAGTTGAGGTGGAGTAAAAAGATGTCCAATCGTCTACAAATAAGTAAACAACAACGAATTGGCTTAGGCCTTGTCATCTCTGTGCTGTTTATCGATATGCTGCTATACAGCCTGATTATCCCGGTCATTCCTTATTTTACAGAGAAGTTCCAGCCTTCTTCGACGATGCTCGGGATATTATTCAGCAGCTATGCCGTGGCCCTCCTGCTGACGACGCCATTTTTCGGCCCGTTATCAGACCGGTTCAACCCGAATATTTTAATGCTGGGCGGACTTGTCTGCCTAACTGTTACGATGCCGTTAGTAGTGATGTCGCAAGCGATTTGGCAGGTGGCCGGAGCCATGATTCTTGTCGGGGCTAGCATCGGTTTAAGTTTATCTCCTACGTTATCGTCTCTTGCAAGTATTGTAGACAACGAAGGAAGCGGTTCGTATGGTGCTGCCTACGCTCTTTTTAATATGTTTCATGCGGTCGGCATGATTTTTGGGCCGCTTATCGGTGGCGTACTAACCGATGTGATGCCAATACCGAGTGCCATTATAGCTGTTAGTATCGTCATCCTTGTTTTTATAGGTGTACTCGGTCGTACATTGAGAACAAAAAAGCAGCAGGAACTGCGATTATAAGAACCATCATAGAAAGTGGGATGTTTGCGGGCGTAGAAAGTACTATGCCCGCTTTTTTGATCATCTATTGATGCAGTTAGCGCCGCTTGCGCTTTCCGTCGCCCCATTTTACGACATAGACGTCAAGTGCCCGCCGTCCGAACGTATTGGCTTGACTTATGCTTGATACGAATACATCAATCTTATTCCCCTTAATCGCACCGCCCCGGTCATGAACGGTCCGATAACCGACCCCTTCAATGTAGAGCACTGTGCCGAACGGAATATGACGCCCGGCGGCCACCGTGTAACCAACTTTCGTTCGGTGGCCGCTGGCCGTAATCCCGTAAAGAGGGTGACGAGAGGATTTCCCCGTTTCCGAAAGGCCATTTGTATAGGCCGATATATTTCCGCGAAATTTTTTCAGGTAACGGACAGGCGGATTTCCGCGGGCGGGTAAATTCTGCTCGTCCATATTTTCACTATGTATCGCTGCAGCGAGCGACGGTCGGTGGCTTTTATTCTTTTGTATGGTTTTCGCAATTGAGGTTGAAACGTATGTAATTGTCCTCGTTTCTTTTATGTTTGCTGCTTTGACTGAGAGATCTCCATCTTTTGCAGGTCCACACCATATCGCCAATACCAATCCTACTATGAAACAGATAATCTGTGATATTCTCTTCATTCGTTCTCCTTTCTTCTTTCCTAGTAACCTAGCGAAACATTCGCTGACTTCTCTTATTCATATGGGATGGGTCTATCCGATAGAACTTTTTTCTACTTTCAGGAAATTGATGCATAAAAACCCTCGTTCTTCACAAGATAGAAAAAGAAGCATGGAAAGGTGGGAGGAAGATGATGGGTCGGCAGGACATTGAGAAGCTCATCGCTGATATCCAGCAGGAGCAAATTCAGGCCGCACTTAATGCCAGTGACCGCCCTGAAAGCGAAGAAGTATACAAGGAAATCGGGCGTGCGAAGGGGCTGGCTTACGCGATTGGCCTTCTGAAAGAAAAGCTTCGTGGCTAGGAGATAATATTGCATAGCAAGAAAGGATGGAAAAAGAATGAGTACACCATATTTATGCCCGGCTTGCAAAAGCAATCGAACCCGATTTGCGATTATCGAACAGGTGCCGCGGTATGTCAAAATGGACCCGCAGAACGGCGAGGTAGTACAGGAATATGAACCGAGCGCGCTGGACGCCTTTCACCTACCGTATCAGGGGAGTGTCCGTCGAATTCAATGCGGTGCCTGCGGGCTAACAGAGGATGAACAAACGTTTGTCGCCATGGCCAATAACTATAAGAGATGATATCCATAAGCTGGGGGTGACTGAAACTGTTTTCAGCACCCCTATTTTAGTGGTATGATAAAGTAAAACTTCCATCAACAGGGATTTTCTTCATTTCCTTACTGATGGTTCGTTGTACGTATCGGGGTCTTACTGCCCGTTGGACTGGGATAAAAAGACCGGAAATTTCATGAGGGGGAACCGAGATATGGCGAAGCAGAAAAGAGGACAAAATTCAGCCGCGTCAGAAACCCGGACAGAAAGCCAGGGGGCGACGTTGCGCGATCGAATCGGCAATGATGCGTTGGAAAAGCTGAAAGAAGCATCTAGGGCGATGCGTCAGGAAGAAGAACAACGTAAAATAGCTGAACGCGAGCGTAAAATAGCTGAACAAAAAATGAAAGAAAAAAACAAATCGTTTGCAGATTTGTTTGAAGAAAGCAGCCTGGATTGGAAAAAGTTCAAATAACATGACAGAAAACACCCGGTACGGCCATAAAAGGCTGTCCGGGTGTCTTTTGATAAGAGCGTAAACGATTAGATAAAGCGAAACTTCCATCAGTGAGGGGGTTCCTCATCCCCCACTTACCTTCTTTGTTTCCTCAGATGCTTGAGATGGGGGCTTTACTGCCCGTTAAGAGTGGGGTAAGAGCTGGGGTAGAGCTGGAGGCAACAGGTTGTTCTCCAATAAGGGTCAAGCCCGGTTTTCCATTTTGGGTTACGAAGGAAGCGCGGGTAAGAATCGGCGCGCCTTTACGGCTTACGTATGGTAGTATACGATAATCAGTTTGCCATGCTTCAGGCGTTACGGTACAGCGTACGTAGCCTCGATGGTTGTTAAAGAACAGGATATGCGGATTTTCTGCGAGAATGCGTTCCGTATCGTCCCGAACATCTGAACCGTCGCCAATGGACGTAATCGAAGTGCCGACAAGTTCTACTCCGAGTGTTTTAGAGGCGGGGTTATTGAAATCCTGTTTAATTTCGGCAGCCCAGTTTGCGTGAACATCTCCGGTCAATACGACAAAATTCGTGTCCGAACGTTCAGCCATTGCTTGTACGATTCGATCTCTAGCAGGGGCGTATCCATCCCAGGCATCCATGCTGAATTTTTGCGCCGGACCTGTCGTATAGTCACGCTGACAGAAAAATACCTGCTGGGCAAGTACGTTCCAGCGTGCTTGTGAGCGGGTAAGCCCATCTCGTAACCATCGCTCTTGCTTGTCGCCGAGCAGTGTACGATTCGGATCAAGCGATTCGGAGCTCGGGGGCTTGCTTCCGTCGCCGTTTGCTTGATCGTCACGATATTGGCGCGTATCTAAAACGTGAAACTCGGCCAGATTCCCATATGTAAATCGCCGGTACAGCCGCATATCTGTCCCGTGTGGGAGGGAAGAGAGGCGAAGTGGCATATGCTCGTAATATGCCTGATAGGCGGCAGCGCGCCTTTGTATGAACGGTTCGATAGGCTGGCCTTTTTCCGGTATTCCTGCCGCATAATTGTTTTCCACTTCGTGGTCATCCCAGGTCACAATCCACGGAAAAGCGGCATGTGCTTCCCGTAAGTCTGCGTCTGCTTTATACTGTGCATATCGGTTGCGGTAATCGTCAAGTGTTATGATTTCGGCTCCGATATGTGTGCGAACATTTCCGCTGTCCGCCTTATATTCGTTTGCTCCATATTCATAAATGTAATCGCCTAGATGAAACACAACGTCAAGATTTTCTTCAGCCATACGGCGGTATGCGGTAAAGTATCCGTGTTCATATTGTTGGCATGAAGCGAACGCAAAAGTTAGACGAGCAACAGAGTCATTTATCGCGGGAAGGGTTTTTGTACGTCCTATAGGACTAATTTCCGCTCCGGCTTTGAAACGATAATAATATGCCGTATTGGGCTGTAGTCCATTTACTTCTATATGCACGGAGTGGGCGAGTGCCGCCTTGGCGAATTCTGTGCCGCGTCGAACGACATGACGGAATCCTTCGTCCTTTGCTACTTCCCATTGTACCGGTACATTATGTGGTGGCATGCCACCACCGTTTAGCGGATCAGGAGCAAGCCTTGTCCATAATACGACACCATCAGACGAAGGGTCTCCGGATGCGATGCCTAAGGTGAACGGATATGCCTTAAATTTCGGTGCAGCATCTACGGGGAAGTTTTTCATCGAACCTAATAGAGTCAGACCAAGTGTAAGGCCGGCAAATTTTCCTGTTGTACGCAGAAATTCGCGTCGTCCCATTTTTTCTCCGTCTCGTTCCTGCTTTTTATCCATGACAGTATTCCTTCCTTTCCTATGTAGAATGTGGAAATCAAATTCTCCATATTATAAAACATACAAATGTTAAGGAAAGGTAATGAGTTGGTATGTGGATTGTAAAAAATGAGAAAATAAGGAAAAAAGATAGAGAAAGAGGTAATAAACATCCGACTTTTTATAGGCTTGCATAAAAACAAACCGTCTCTGACGTCATGCGCCAAAAGACAGTTTGTTTCTGCCATCTAATCGTATCACTTGAAAAACTTGCGAGGTGTGTGCCATAGCGGGTGAAAAAGACCGACAATTGTCTCCCGCATAGAGATACCCATATATTTTGTCGGTCCGTCCGAAGTGACACAAAGCGGCCGCTTTGTTTCTTTGTGGAAAAAGGACGAGAGGCAACACCCGCGCGTTTTTCTTATCTAAGACAAAAGGTTTCGACGACGCAGGATCGCAGCTTCACGTTCAGCCAACACGTCGCTTCGATCACGCAATTTATGCTTATGCAGCAGGAATTCATTTTGCAAATCACTTTGTGACAGCCAGCGAACTTGACGTTCGCTGCATCGATTTTCACACGCTGCAAGCAGATGTTCCGGATGAATTGGCAGATCCATATCGCTGTATGGTTTTTGTTCATGCAGCTCTTGTTTTCTAATGCGTAAGCGCTTCACTAATTCGTGTCCGACAAATCCATATTGTTCTAATTCTTCTTCATGTAAGCGTTGAATAGCGCTATTAAACATTTTTTCTGCACCGACGAAATTGCCTCGCCGATGATGATAGAGACCAACGGCAATCTGGATAAGACCTACCCACATATCGCTGCGTTCTGCTTTAGGAAGGCTTTTCCAGTACTCCTCAAGTACTTCGTGGCATTCGAAGTAATCGCGGTCGGCATGAAAATACACAAGATAATCAATTAACGCTTGCGGATACATCCATAGTACCTCACTTTCTGTTGCACTTATTCTGTCAATCGTAGGGGAGAGAATGACAGAAACGTATTTTTGTATTAGTAACCGTATTGCCGGTAAAGTATATTTTTCTTTGGATATACGATGAAATAAGCTACAGGCTTTATTTTACTACACGTAGGAGGATATTCAATGATTTTAGAAGTTGCCATCATTACTGAAATAACAGGAAGCTCCCTGCTAAAAACATCAGCCGGATTTATCATATTAAGCACTAGAGATAAAAAGTAGCCGGTTTTCACCACATTAAGAGGTGTAACCGGCTTTTCTTATGTTAGGTGACCTAAGCAGTTTAAATCAGTCTGGCATTAAAATGTTTTTGCAGCTTGAATAGCTTTTTGAAGCCCATCCCAAATAATCGCGTCACTTCGATTAGGAAATTGATGATGCCCCTCAATGACTATCGTAGTAATATCGGTAATACCAAAAAACGTTAAATGCTTCTTAACAAAGCTTACAGCCATTTCAGAAGAACTTCCTTCGACATATATCCCACCTCTTGCGTTTAATAAAGCCACTTTCTTATTGGATAATAGCCCAACTGAGCCTTCAGCTGTATATTTAAATGTTTTACCTGGACGATGCATATAATCAAGGTACGAGTGTAGGACAGCAGGAACAGTTAAGTTCCAAAGTGGAAAGGCAATGACCACTTTGTCAGCGGCTATAAACTGTTCTAGGTGCTTAGTGACAATATCATGCACAGTTTTCTCTTCCGGTGTAAGCTCTATTCCTTGAGCTGATTTGAAATTTCCACTAATCATGACATGACCTAAATAAGGCAATTGTTCTTTATATAAATCCAGTTCAATCACCGTATCATTCGGATGTGAGGCTCTATAGCTATCCAAAAATGCATGATACAACTTCCCGCTAATAGAGTGTTCTGTCGGACGATTGTTTGCTTTAACAAACAAAGTTGTTGTCATTTTAGTATCCTCCAAATATAAGTAATATTGATACATGAGCTACACTAACTTTAGCTTTCCGCCTGGATGCTTTTCGTCTTTGCTCTACCAAACTGGAAATAGTAAACCATTAGAATACCTACATGCAAAATAGCAAGAATGAAAAATATATTGCTGTAAATAAAGCTGTTTGGATAGATATTTGCTGGATTCAGGTGAAATTCAGAGCCAAGGTCTACTGCCTTGCTGTAAAGCCCTGTTGCCATGCTGCCGGCAATGAAATTCAGCATTGAAAATAGTCCCATCCCCACTCCAACCTGTTCCTTTGGCAACGTCCTCGAAATAGAATTGGACATAGCAATAAGCATAAAGGATTGCCCCACATTACCGAAAATCAGAAAGGTGGCAATGAATAGAGGGGAACTTCCAGTAAAGGTTGAAAGTAAAACAAAGCAAGTTAATAATAAGCCAGATGCAATAAAGAATAGATATGCATTCCCTTTCAAGTCTGCCAACTTACCGCCCTGCCGCCCAAGAATTGCTGAGGCTATTGCAGCGGGAACCATCGCAAAGCCAATCCAATCAGGTGATAGATGATGTACATGGGCCAGAAGGAGGGGACTTAGAAAATATAATGAAAATCCAACTCCATTTATTAGGAAAGCTATCATTAGACCGAGTGTGTAACTCCTGTTTTTAAAAAGCTTAGGTTGAACGAATGGTTGCGCAGCGGAGCGAATTCGTATGATGAACAGTACGAGAGCGAGCAAACCGCTAATAACAAACCACCATGTTTCATTTGTAATGCCTAGAAGCAGCAAGGTTATTGTAGTAGCCAGTAAACCGCCACCACTCCAGTCAAATTTCCCAGGATGCCCTTGCTCATCTCTTAAATATTTACGGTAAAAGGGGAGTGTGATTAAGAGTAAGAGAGGTACACAAAATAACCAGCGCCAATGAGCAACACTGACAATTAAGGCAGAAATAACTGGGCCAAGGGCACCGCCAAGAGCCAAACCTACGGCCGCCATGCCTATAGCTGAACCTCTCCGCTCTGGAGGAAAGTAGCGAACTGAGATAAGCATGGCAGTTGCTGGGATAGCAGCAGCTCCTACTGCCTGTATGCATCTTCCGACAAGCATCATCCAGAACTCCTGAGAGGCTACACCAATCAAGGAACCTAAAGCAAATAAAAGCAATCCGAACGTCAACAAATTTTTGAGTTTGTACGTGTCAGCTAGTTTCCCGTAAGTGACCGTTCCTATCGCATAAATAAGACCATATGCTGAAATCACCCAACTTACTTGAGCTATGGTCAGATCAAACGCTTCGCTGATTTGAGGAAGGACAATGTTGAACATTGTTGCCCCCATCACAGACAAGGTAAGCGTAAACACTAGGATGCGCAGCAATTTCTCTCCTGTTTGTTGTGTAACTTCTGTTTCCATTCTTTATATCCACCTTTCGCCTAAATACTATATTACTTTCCTAAGAAAATGATTACTGTTACTTTAATTGAAATGATGATGGATGTCAGTCAGTACTGACTGACATTGTGCTTGTAAAAAAACTAGGGGGTTAAAGCCCTAGCGAATATTTGTACACTCTCCATTATAAAAGCCTCCATTGATACGGTTGGAAAGTTAGCATCAGCATCCAAGTTGTTCATAAATGCACCGAAATTCATCATCATGAATGAGAACGCCTGCATTTCCGGGTTCGTCCGAATCAGTTTGCCCTTCTCGGACATAGCTGTAAAATAATTTGTCAAGATTTCCATTAGTTGTTGAGGATGTTTCTGTGTTCTCTCTCGAAACCCAGGCAAATTACCTTCTTCCTTGATGCTGATCTGAATCATCTTCCGGTTACGGTTCATAATTTCATGGTACGTTCGGCTGATCAGGAGCAAGTCTGCATGCAAATCCCACACGAGCTTCTCATTAAAAAGTTTTTTCATCTCTTCAGTATAATGAAAACGGTCAAAAGCAGTTTCGAGAAGATTTTGCTTGCTGCCGAAGTGGCGAAACAGCGTTTTTTCGCTTAAGCCAGCGGCGGCGGCGATTTCCTTGGTTGATACACCATTGTATCCTTTTTCTGCTATAAGATCGATCGCTGCTAATAGTAGTTTATCGTCACTACTTAGATTGTTACTGCTGCCCATTCTTATCCTCTTTTCTAAAATGACTGTCAGTACTGACTGTCATTAATGGTATTTCATTTTTTATAAAATGTCAATAAGTCAATTGGTTTTTGTATTTTAAAAAGTGATTATCCTATTGACATTTTTAAAGATAATAAGTGGTATTTATTTACACTTCCTCAAGGGAGTATTTTATAATACTATTTTGAATTTGTTGTTCAAATAAATTTACTGCATAAGGAGGTTCCAAATCATTGATTTACTTAAAAAGCTTTTATAATCAGGAGAGAGGATGGAATATATCATAAGTACGATTGATATTACTTTTTATGGAGAACTGATTAAGAGGGTAGGGACACGCTTATATGAGATTTCTAAGCGAGAGGCTTACGCATCTTCTGTGGATGTTCTGTTATCATTTTATCAACGATATAAAATAGTTTACACTGTTTAGACAATACTTATATTTATTGAAGTATTCTATGATGTACAAAAGCATTGTTGTAAACTATATGGTTTCATGGAGGTACAGCAAATGAAAGAGGTAGGGATACCGTTGAATTTAAAATACGAATACGTTTGAAAAGAGAAGTATATCGTGAAGAAAAAAGGGTGAGGGGAGATAGTTTTTGGTTCAGAAGTTGAGCTAATACTTGTTGTAGAAACTATACGACTGCTGTATTAAAGCGTTGATTGAATCCTTCCGCATTCATAAGAACCCTGTTGATGCTTCTAAACAACTGCATAACTATATAAATTACACTTGATAGTTTGACAGGGTAGCGTGGTTGGAAGTGGGTGATTCAGAAAAAGAAGAGGTTGGATGGGCCCTGCGCTCCAGCAGAAAAAAGGCAAATGTGCCTTTTTCCGACCGTTCCCGCCCACCGCCCTTCCTTCTTTTCTTCCCTCTCACCACAAGAATTTGTCGATGTATCAAATCAGATGTATATAGGCCAGTATCTAAGCAAAGGATAAATATGATTCGGTAAGATTTATAGTATTAAAATACTACGTACAAAACCAATAACATAAGTTTGACATATACAAGATCAATGTAAAAAAGAGAATAAAAGACTTCAGTAGAGCGTTGAGCTCCATTGAAGCCTTCTTTAGTTACTTGTCACAACCATATTTATCATCCCTACTGAATTCCCGTCCCGCCAACAGAAATTACTCGGTTAGTCGTCCTATACGATAAGCACAACGGAGTTCACCGGCTAAAATATGCTCAACTCGCTCAATAGTAATATCAGAGCCTAAAATACTCTGAAACATTTCTAGTTCCTTACTGCAGAATCCTGTACAAGCTGTAGCTACTACACAAATAGGACAATGCTTTTCTATAAGTAAAAAATCTCCCCCCTCTTGCTGTTGGATTTCAGCCATATATCCTTCTTTGGTACGTATCTCGGCCAGTAACTCTAATCGCTTTGGAAGAGAGGAAGTTTCAGGAATTTGTTTGCAATAATTCTCGATTTGCTGACGATTACGAAGCGCTAGTATACGGTCTATACCTTCCTGTCCAAATGCCTCATTTATGGAATGTATTAATCCTAAAGTTAACTCTGCATAGCCTTCAGGAAAAAAACGATCAGCAGATGATGTTAATCTCCACAATTTAGCTGGACGCCCCATTGCACGCGCTTCTTCTTTATAGGTAACCAAATTTTCTTCCTGTAAAGCATACAGATGTTGTCGTACTGCCATCGGAGATATTTCTAAATGAGAAGCAAGAGCAAGAGCATCCATCGGCCCCTCTTGTTTCAGCATTTTGACAATAACACGTCGTGTTTTGGTTGTAGATGTACTTGACGATTTCTTTTTCATAATTAAATTCTCCTATAACAGCCGTTGTTACAACGCACAAACTTATTTATATCTTTATCCTAAAATTATAACGGTTACTTTCGAGGATACAATTTGATTCTAAAGAATCTACTTTATAAAGTCAAATTGGTTTTATGTAACTTTATAAAGAAAAAACTTTATAAAGTTATTTGGGTAGCATACACTTTTTTGTAAATAAAAAACTTTATAAAGTGAAAATTATAGAAATGGAGGTTTTTATCATAAATAAAAGAGAAGGCATATTTAGCTCGCGTTATCGTGCATTGACAATTGGTATTATTCTTGCTGTAATGGCAGTTGCATTCGAGGGACTTTCTGTTACTACTATAGCTCCTGTCATTGCAAAAAATTTGCAAGGAATGGAGCTTTACGGCTGGATATTTAGTGCTTATTTATTAGCACAAATTCTTGGAACAATGATAATTGGTCAACAAATTGATAGAAGTGGTCCTGCTTTTCCTTTCATTTTCGCATTGTTTATTTTTTCCATCGGGCTTATCATTGCAGCTGTTACCCAGAGTATGCTTGTTCTTATTATTGCTCGTGCCCTGCAAGGGTTTGGCGCAGGCGCAATTCTTACATGCGTTTATACTAGCATTTCACTTAGCTACCCGGATGAGTTAAGAACGAAGATATTGGCTGTTTTCTCAAGTGCCTATGTTCTTCCCGCTCTTATTGGTCCCTATGTAGCTGGCATAATTGCACAGTATAGTTCTTGGCGTTTTGTGTTTTGGGGAATTATCCCATTTATTATCTTAGCTGCATTTCTTAGTTTGCCTTCATTTAAAGGCTTAAAAGTGAAAGGTGTCCAAAACGAAGGGAGGCGTCAAACCAATCTATGGGCAATTCAACTTACTATAGGGACAGGGTTATTACTCTCTGGTCTTGGGATGATGCCAAAATTCTTTGGGGTAATTCTTGGGATTGTAGGTTTAATCCTTATGATAATACCTCTTCGTAGATTTTTGCCTTCCGGTACATTTGTAGCCTGTTCAGGGCTTCCAGCTATGTTAGCTTCGCGTGGTCTTTTTATGGCATGCTACACGGGTACACAAAGTTTTTTAGTTTTAGCTCTTACAGAGGTTAAGGGATATGCTTCTGATACGGCAGGTCTTATTGTAGCGTCAGCTGCACTTAGCTGGTCAACAGCTGCTTATATACAGGCTCGCCTTGATGAACGGGATAAAGGACAGGGCCGCCGAATGCGTGTACTCATTGGTGTGTTTATGATGTGTGTTGGAATCGGTGTAATTGTATGGGTCCCTATTATAGGAATAACTCTTGCTGTTGCAAGTCAAATTATTATAGGATTTGGTATTGGGCTGGCACATCCTACAAGTGGTGCGATTTCCTTTGCACAAGCAACAGAAGGGACAGAAGGGGAAGTATCAGCCAGTCTTCAATTTGTTGATTCTTTTACCCCAGGTATCGTTGTTGGAATTGGTGGTGCATTAATTACTATTAGCCATACTGTTGGAATAGCTCCATACTTAGGGATTTCTGCAGCCCTAGGCATTCAACTCATCTTAATACTAATTAGCTTGCTTGCAGCATATCAATTACCTCACATAAAAAAATAAGGATTTAAAGTCCATTCTCTATTACGTAGGAGGAAGCTATGAAAAACATAATTGTCTTTGGAGCAAGCAAAGGATTAGGAGATGCTCTTGTCAAGGGACTGCCGGAGCCTGGGGATAATGTATGGATCGTTTCCAGAAGTCGCCCGGATAGCTTGCTGATCAATGATGGAGTTCATCGAAGCTGGATCCAAGCAGACTTATCGTTACTTACAGCAAGTAGTGAGATTGCTGATGTATTAGAGAATGAAACGATCGATGTGTTGGTTTATAACGTAGGAATATGGGAAAAAGAAGGATTTCAGGATCATTATGACTTCGAGCAGGATGACCCAACAGATATCGCCAATCTGATCCAGGTCAATATCACTTCTGCGATTACTTGCATTCAGAAGCTGCTGCCCCATATGAAAAATTCGGATAACGGGAAAATATTTTTAATCGGTTCTACCGCTGGTCTGGAAAATACGAATCATTCGCAAGTGTCATTTGTGGCATCAAAATTTGGTTTGCGCGGTATTGGTAATGCTTTACGGGAGCATGTTCGAAAATATAGCATCGGTGTCACATGCATCAATCCGGGGGAACTTGCAGCAGAAATCCCTTACGAAGATGGAGCAGAAAAGGCAATAGACGCTTACAACGGAACGAGGATCCCAGTACAAGATATTGTTTCTTTGGTCAAATGTGTAGCCAATTTGTCCAAAGTATCATGCGTCAAAGAAATTCATATTCCGGCAATATCTGATTTGAACGCATAATTGCAGGAAGAATCTGATCAAAAAGAAAGAAGGAGTAAGTTAAAAAAGAAGGGGAGGCAAGATAAGGAAATGTCAAAAGTGCAGAAGACATTGGACATTTCCTTATCTGACCAACAGAGAATCATATTATTGTGTAACGCTTATTACACCTGTTGATAGCTTATATTAATCATTTGTCAGTCTGTGATCGTTAGTACAACCAATTAATTTATGTAAAATTATAATTGACAGTATGAGTACGATCCTATACCATATAGTTAAGTTTAATTAACTAAAGTGAAATCGCTTATTTTGGATTAATCCGGAAGATAAGACGTTTTTGCTGATTTATCTGGTTAAATAATTAAGTTAATTAAACTTAATTAAATGGTGTATAAATAATTATTATTTGTAGTATGGAGGGAAGTATGGAATTGCGTTCATTAGTAAAGAATAGGCGGTTTTTGTTTTTATGGATGTCTGAAACGTTCGCGGTTTTGAGTTTTTCGATGTTTTTAATTACGATTTCCTGGTATATGGTAGATTATTTGCACTTACCTCAATACATGGGATTGGTTTTTGCTGCGGCTTCGTTACCACGCATGGTAACGATGATGGTAGGGGGAGTGTTGGCCGATCGCATACAAAGATCCAAAATTATGTTTAGTGCTGGATTGGGCGAAGCTTTCCTCATTGGAATATTACTAGTGACATATCTTAACGACTGGCTTACTTTTCCTGTATTGCTCGGTGTTGCGTTTTGTTTAGGAGCTCTGGACGGTTTTTTCTTTCCTGCGCTCTCATCCAGTATCCCTGCTCTAGTACAGAAGGAAGAACTACAATCTGCGAATACTTTGATTCATAGCACGCAGGAATTGATTTTTCTAATCGGGCCAGTTACGGCAGGGGTTCTGATGACTTATTATTCGTTCGCTGCAACCTTTGGAGTGAGCATGATCGCCATGCTGCTGCATGCTATTCTTGTTTTTCCACCGTTTATCCAGGATGCTAAGCCAACGAGCGATTCTACAAAACAAAGTATAATGAAAGAAATTCGTGAAGGTCTGGATTATGTTTGTCGTTCGTCGTTTTATAAAACGGGCATTCTGATTATCATTGTAATCAACTTTTTTGTTTTTGGCCCTATATTTCTCAGCCTCCCGCTACTTGTTAAGGAAGCGAATGGAACAGCTCTTCACCTTAGTTTTTTGGAAGGCGGATTTTCAATCGGTTCTCTATTGGCGACCATACTTTTGCTGTTTATCACACTTCGTAAGAACCGCGGGAAGCTTATTCTATTCTTCCTGTTTGGCACCTTGGTATTTTTATGGATTTTCAGCCAAATGTCATCTATTGGAGGACTTATCCTACTAGCCAGCTCGGTCGCTTTTTGCGGATTTATGGCCTTCATGCCAACGGATGTCTTAATTCAAGAGCGTACAGATCCGAAGTTGATGGGACGGGTCATGAGCATTGTTTTTTTGGCACAAACAGCATTCGATCCTGTGGCTCAAACGCTATTTTCCTTTTTGATGACAATCGGGTTTCCTGTCCGCACCTTATTGGCCGTTTTCTCGGTAATCGGATTGATGATTGCTGTCCTGATTTACGTAAGGGCCAAACATTGGCGCTCGATATGCTAAACAGGCTCATTCGAGGTGTTTGCCGAATGAAAAAGAGGAGTGGTATAAATAAGTATAGAAAGGCGATCAGAAAGGGGCAGAAAAAGAGTGATGAGCCAAACTCAAGAGCGGTGTGTGTTTCTTATTACTGGGATTATGGCGGCGGGAAAATCGACGGTTGCTCAGCTTCTTACCGAGACATTCGATAAGGGAGTTCATGTGCGCGGTGATATGTTCCGAAAAATGATCGTGGCTGGACGGGATGAACTGCTTCCTAATGCCTCTAAAGAAGCACTAAGCCAATTGTCCCTCCGTTACAGAATTGCTGCTTCTGTAACGGATGCATACTTTGAAGCAGGATTTAATGTTGTTGTACAAGATGTTATAGTAGGTTCACATCTTAAGGAATTTGTCGAGTTGATTCGTAGCCGCCCGCTGTTTGTAGTCGTACTTTCTCCGAGCATAGAAGTGGTAACGGCAAGAGAGTCCGCTCGTTCCAAAAAAGGATATGGCGCATGGACAGTTTCCGAACTTCAGCATATTTTACACAATGAAACGCCCAGAATTGGTTTGTGGCTTGACACTTCTGAACAAAAACCGGAAGATACAGTCGATGAAATTCTTCGAAGAGCTTGGACAGAAGCGCTTGTATAATTAAAATAAGGATTCGATTTATTAGGAAGGTCGTGATCAATTGTTGAATGAGTATCGTGCCGTTGTTGAACAATTAAATGAAGCTTTTGACGAATACGGCATTTTGATTACAAAGGAATTAAAAGAACTTGATCGATTTCATTTAACATCACAGCAAGAAGTGATGATGATTCACATTTCGAAACATGAGAGAATTACAGCAAACGAAATTTCATTGGCGTTCGGAATTTCGAAAAGTGCGGTTAGTCAGGTTTTAACCAAGCTTGAGCAACAGGAGATGATTGTACGAGTAATCAATCCGGCTAATCGAAGAGAAGCTTTCATCATGTTGGGGAAAAAGGGAAAGAAATATGCCGCCATGCTTGAAGAAGTAAACATAAAATTAATTGAAAAATATTTTTCTAAAATTAGGCTTGAAGATTTAAAGCACATGACTGAAACGATGAAAGACATCAATGTAATCATAAAACGAAGCAAAGAGAGTTAGAGGCATTTTAATAAAGTAACAGTAAGGGACAAAGGTTCATACTTATAATTTTCGCTATCCCTTAAAGTGAAAACAACTCTTTTTTTCCGGTTCAAAGAAGAATTCTTCAAAGGAAAAGAGGAGGTAATCAAGCCCCGCTGTCCGTATGGGTGGCGGGGCTTTTTTGTGTTCGCTATATAGCGCTCAGCAGTAAATGAAAAGGTGGTTAATGACAAGATACTTTTAATTTAAAGGCCAGGTCTACAAGTACCACAATCTTCATCTTTTTCTTCAGAAGCACCTTTTTCAGCTCCAATTACTTCATTTTTAGGATCAGCCAGTTCTTCTGCAGTAACCGTTCTTTCTAACTCATTGACCATAGCAGGTGTATTTTGTTTAGCATTTGCGTTTTTGTTCTCATACGTCATACTATCCATTCCCTTCTGTACTAAAACCGTTTTATTTTTTGCACGCCTTTAACATGTGGATTTTCACCCCTATTTATACATCTTTATCCATTAATGGCGAGATATTTATCATGTTTAACGATTTTATTGCACGAGTGGCCCCGACGGTCGTAGGTTACAATTGTGTATTGATCGGAAAGATGGTCAGCAATGGAGAAGGAATCGGCGTTACCTCTTCCGCCTTAGATTATATACACTCATTTATAAACACTCTCCTCTCTTTTGAATCAATTTTTACCAATATCTATATACATCTGATTTGATACATCGACAAATTTTTATGGTGGGAAGGAAGAAAAGAAGGAAGGGCGGTGGGCGGGAGCGGTCGGAAAAAGGCATACTGGCTTTTCTTCTGCCAGATCGCAGGGCGCATCCAACCTCTTCTTTTTCCAAAACTCCTCTTTCTAACCACGCTACCCTGTCAAACTCTATCTAAAAGGTTCGGAATTAGTAGCTGTAGGCAGGGAAGGAAGGCAAAAATGTCTTCCTTTTTTATTTGATCTATTTAAATTCAGCAGTTAAAGGAAATTGGAGCAACAAAGGACAGAGAACACCTTCAAAAAATGTTAGAGTATTTACAGGAAGGTGACAGTACTTATGTTACAGAGTTAACTCTAAATTCTTAACTACTGTTATGGCTGGTGCTAACCAATTAGAAAGAGCTCTTAGTTCATATGTGACGACATGAAAGGATCAAGCTAGCTAAGAAAGAAAATTAAGGAAGTAATGGATTTGAGGGGGAATATAAAAAATAGCATTAGATCCAGCATTAATAACCTTGGAGGTAAGTAATGAAAATACTTTTAATAGAGGACGATTTAAAGCTGATTAAATATATCAAAAAATATTTGACCGTATACGATTATGAGGTTTTTATTGTCGAAGATTTTGAATGTATTGTGGAAACTGTTGATCGAATCGAACCCCAACTGATCATTCTTGATATAAATTTACCGACGCTTGATGGCTTTTATTTCTTGAAACGAATCAGAAAAAACCATACTATGCCTATTATAATTTTGTCTGCCAGAAGCGAAGAAGGTGAACAAATCAGAGGAATGGAGCTAGGTGCGGATGACTATATTACAAAGCCTTTCAGTGTAGGAATTCTTTTGGCGAAGATCAATGCTGTCTTAAGAAGAGCCATGCAATATTCAGAAGAAAACAAGATAGAAGATGGAAAGCTCGTTTTGTTGGAAGATAGTTTGAAATTGCAGTATGAACATAAAACAGTAGAGCTTTCAAAGAATGAGTATAAAATAATCAAATTGTTAATGCAGAATTCAGGGAAATTGGTAAGTAGAGATGAATTGTTTGATGTGTTAACAGATTATAACAGGTTTGTGGCTGAAAATACGCTTAATGTTAATATTTCTAGAATAAAGAGTAAGCTGAAAGAATTGGGGCTTAATCATGTCATCACAACTAAAAGGGGATTGGGTTATGTCTTTTATCCGATTGATAACTGATGTAATACAAGATAAGAAAGCGTTGATCTTTGTATACACTATCAATACTTTCCTGATTGTATCATTCTATATGCTTCTTCTGGGAACCGAAGAGTTTTTATATCCAGTTATATTGAGTGGTGCCCTTTTCACCATTTATTTATTGTTTGAAGTATACCAATATCATAAATTTGTAAGCGGGGTTGAGGATGGAGGGAAGAGCCCTAACTACACCCATCATTTCACGAATAATAAAGACAAACTCATTTTCCAGACGCTATCCAAAATCCATCAGGAATATAACACAAGGCTCTATGACAATAAAGTAAAACAGAACAATAAGAATGCCTTATTTTCACAATGGATTCATAATATGAAAACATCGGTATCCGTCATTCACCTTGCTTGCGAAATTAGCCTTACCGAAAGAGAAAATGATGAATATATGGAAGACATCAAAGAAGAGAATGAGATATTGAAAAAGAATTTGGAGGAAGCCTTAAACTTACTTAGAATTGAAGAGTTTTCAAGAGATTTTATTGCTCGACGAATGCCGTTAAAGCAACTTGTATATCAAGCGCTAAATGAAAGAAGAAGAGAAATTAGGTATAAAGGAATCCATCCTATTGTGGATATACCAGATGAATTGGAAATCTTGACCGATAAAAAATGGGCACAATACATGCTTGAGCAAATTCTATCAAATGCTATTAAGTATTCTATAGTAGAGAAAAGCGAATCAATCCTTATTCGAGCAATGAAAGAAGAGGACAAGGTTATTCTTTCAATTATTGATAATGGTATTGGAATTGATGAGAAGGATACCGATCGCGTATTTGATCCTTTTTTTACTGGAGATGGTGGAAGACGAGACAGAAATGCTACTGGAATTGGGCTTTACATGGTAAAGCTTATTTCGGATCGATTGGGACATAAAATACAAATTCAATCACAAAAGGATAAAGGAACGACTGTTAATATTACTTTTCTTTCAAAATTGTAAGACTATGAGAGTGAAATCGATTTTTTGTTCTTTTTTCATCCTCTATACTTTTGATAAGAATCAAACTTTGAATTATGGGAGGTTTTTAATATGGAAGTGTTAAAAGTAAATGATCTGTCAAAAGTATATAACTCATATAAAGAAGCCAAAGAAGTTGCAGCTTTAAATGGAATAACCCTTCGTGTAAAAAGGGGGGATTTTGTTGGAATTATGGGTCCTAGTGGAAGTGGTAAGACCACTCTGTTGAATTTATTGTCAGGTATTGATCAATGCACCTCTGGAGAAGTCTTTATTGAGGACAAAAATATAACACATTTATCGAAAGAGGAAATGGCCCTTTTCAGGCGGCACAGTGTAGGATATGTATTTCAAGATTTTAACTTACTTGATAGTCTTACTATTTCAGAAAACATCGCTCTTCCCTTGATATTAGACAAGGTTAATCCGAAAACAATTGGATTAAAGCTTAAAGAGCTTACAGCATTTTTTGAAATCGAGCATATCCAAAATAAATATCCTTATCATATATCTGGTGGACAAAAACAAAGAGCAGCAGTAGCCAGAGCATTAATCAATGACCCAGCCATCGTATTCGCCGATGAACCGACAGGAAATCTTGATTCAAAATCCTCAAAAAACATTATGAACACACTAAAAAAAATAAATGATGAAAGAAATAGCACGGTTTTGATGGTCAGTCACGACCCCTTTGCTGCCTCTTTTTGCAAAAGAATCATTTTTATAAAAGATGGAGCGATTAAGATGGAAATTGTATCAAGTGGTGATAGAAAGGAATTTTTCGATCAAATATTAGAAGCTGAAAGTATGATTGGAGGGGAGATTCAATGACTTTTCCTTCCATTGTATATAAAAATTTAAAATACAACTTTACCCGTTATATTTCCTTTTATTTAGTAAACAGTTTTATTGTGGCCGTTCTTTTTATGTATGGAACCTTGTTTTTTAATGATAGCATCCCTTCCAATACGAAAAGTGTTTTTAATTTTTCATTTGTAGCCATTGTGTTGTTCTGTATCATATTTATCTCTTATACTCAAACATACTTTGTGAAATTCAGAGGAAAAGAATTTGGCGTATATCTGACATTAGGAATGACTACAAGTGATCTTAAAAAAATGATTCGACGAGAAAATATAATTATTATCTCTATCTCATTGCTAACAGGGATTGCGGCAGGTTTGCTTTTTTCTAGGATGTTTTATCTAATCCTAGGTAAATTGTTAATAAATATTGTATACAGCATCAGCTTTGATACTTTTTTGCTTACTATCAGTGTGTTTTTACCTATATTTATTATCAGCACTTTTTTTACAGAGAGATATCTGACCAAACTTTCTATCATTGAAGTCATTCAATCCAGCTCGAAAAAGGAGATTGCTGCTACCAATCCCATAATCGGATTTATATCGATCATCGTATTTGCAATATCGTTGTATCTATTACCGAAAGTTTACACTGGTGACATCTTTGATGGAAGTAAGGTAATACTTACGCTTTGTGCATTAGCGACATTGGTTAGTCCATTCTTTATTATTGGTACATTGATCGGTATGTTTCGCTCAATCATTCGTAAATACCCGAGAATTCACAATAATAATTTGCTAGTTCTTTCCAATCTTGTGCATCGTTTTTTATCATATCAGACGATTCTCTATGTGGTTTCGCTTATGGTGTCCTTGGGTATTTTTTTGATCGGAGTCGGTTACACGATCCATAAAAATACCATTACATTTAATGATTTGGAGAGACCTTATGACTTTATGTTCATTGAGAATGATAAATACAACCATATTTCGCAGGATGAGATACGGAAAGTGATTGAAGATAATGGAGGAAAGATCAAGAAATATACGGTATTAGATTATCTTTCATTACCTATTTACAAAATGAAGGACAGTAAAGTAAAAACGGGTGAGCGTACGTATTCCAACAGTGTCATTATTAGTGAAAGTAATTACAACAAACATATGGCTACAAACAAAGACATAAAAAGAGGATACATGCTGGATGTTTTTCTTGATGGTGGAGAGATTCAAACGAAACCTACTGAAGATATCATGTTCTTGATGAATAAAAAAAGCGTTCAAAGCCCAAGTAAACGATTTGATGATGCGAATATAACAATGAATTCTTCAGACTTCTTTCGTCAAGTTCATTCTTCTGACTTATTTACTGTACCAAAAGAACGGATTCTAAATGATAAGGCTCAATTTGCAAATTTAGAGTATACCAATGCCTATTCAACGTATCACGCTTATGTAGTAGATGATGTAGATTATGAAATGTTAAAAAGAAAAAGCGGTTATCCTGATATTTCTAAGTATCATTTGATAAATCTTACTAGCGGTGATAAAAACAAGATATTTTTTGAGATTCTCAGTGCTTTGCGAAAAGTTAATCATGCTGATGAAACGATATGGAAGAACAAAGCTTTTTTAGGTGGACCGATAAATGAAAAGACTTTGTTAGAAGCTTATCGACCTTTCTCTAAGACCGAAAAAGCAGAAAGAGATTTACAACTAAATGGCGTCTTTTACTTCTCCATGACCTTTTTAGGAGCTTTGCTCCTGATTTCTTCAAGTATTGTGCTATTTTATAAAATTGTAACAGATATAGCGGAAGAAAAGCAGCGAATAGTGATAGTGAGAAAAATCGGGATCACCAACCGTGAGATGAAACGAAATTTAACAAAACAGTTAAAAATTATATTTTTTGTACCTGCTATGATTGGTGCCACTATGGCTCTGTACTATATTGCATTAGTAAATACCAACTACTCAAAAATTAATTATACGATGCTACAAGCATTACTAGTGGTAGTAGTGTATATTTTATTGCAGATCGTATTTTACTTTGGATTAAGGAGGAAGTATCTTTCCAGTTTAAATGAATAGCAAACTCCCCGTTCAATGATTCTACTATCAAACTATTTCTGTAAGGGAGTGTTAGTCTAAACGGTAGGTAACCACTTGAAAGGGTTCCACAGATATTGCCCCCTTTCAAGGAGTAAATACATTTTATATGACTTAAGAGGCGGCTTTCCTTTAACATAAGGAGAGTCGTTTTTTTAAAATACACTCAAAATCTCGTAAAGAAGAACAAAGTGTAGATTACAATATAAAGGTAAGAATTAGCACAAATTATCAAAAAAGTCTTTTGCTTAAAATGTAAAATATGAATATACCAGAGGTGTTAATGAATGGATTATTTTGAAAGAATACAAAACTCAATTGAATTCATTGAAG
Organism: Aneurinibacillus migulanus; assembly: GCF_001274715.1. Classification (GTDB taxonomy): domain Bacteria; phylum Bacillota; class Bacilli; order Aneurinibacillales; family Aneurinibacillaceae; genus Aneurinibacillus; species Aneurinibacillus migulanus. Next base: position 2,983,541 of record NZ_LGUG01000004.1, read on the forward strand.
AGAACCTACAAGACGAATTAAATATTACTGAAATCTCCTCGAAATCTTGTTTTTCAGCGTTTCATTACCAGCGGATTTTCCAAGCTATCACAGGGTTTTCTGTGCAGGAGTATATAAGAAACAGAAGACTTTCTGAGGCTGCGATATTACTGAAGGAAACAAGAAAAAACATATTAGAAATAGCGATATCTTTTCAATATGGTTCCCAAGAAGCATTTACTCGTGCATTTGTAAATTGTTTTGGTATAACCCCAGCTAGATATCGAAAAGGGGAGGCTATTATAAGTCAACGAAGCAAAATTAACTTTTTGGATTATAAAACTAGGATGAAAGGAGACTTAACTATGAACAAACCTGAAATTATTCTACTAAACAAGATACATATTATTGGTTACGAATACAAAACAAATTTAAATAACGAAAAATACTTCGAAGAAATTCCGGGATTTTATCTTGATTTTGGAAGAAATGAATATTATTTGCGAATTCCTAATAAAATTGCACCTAATATGTCATACGGTATATCGACCAACTTTCATGATAGTGGTCATTTTTCGTTTATTGTTGGAGAAGCGGTTCAGGAATCTAATACAGAATTAGAAAATGGTTTTGTGAATCTTGAAATTCCAGAGGGCAAATATGTTGAATTCAAAGTTAACGGAACCACTGATTCAGTTCAAAATACTAGAAGATACATCTATGGAACATGGCTACTGAATTCTAAATATGAAAGAGGAGAGGGGCCAGATTTTGAGATTACCGATGTTTTAAATTCAACATTTCCAAATGAAATGAAAATGAAGATTTACATACCAATAAAGGAATAACCTAAGGAGAGAATAGCATGAATATTGAAATGATTTTTGGAAATTTTCCAGTATTGGAGTCTGTGAATCTAGTATTTAAAAAAATCGAAGAGGTACATCTCCAGGAAGTATATACGATTTACGACAACGACAACGTATTTGAATATTGTGGGATCATTCCGAAGCATAACTTACAAACGGTAAATAAGATGATTAGCCATTTTGATAGAGATTACCATAAAAAAAGCAGAATCAAGTGGGGTATCTTTCAAAAGAAACAAAGTAATAAATTGGTGGGAATTATTGAATCTATGGATTTTAACCAAAAGGTGAACATGGTATCCATCGGCTACTTTTTGGCAGAGAATTACTGGGGTAAGGGCATTGCAACTGAATCTGTTGGCGCGTTAGTAAAATTTTTATTTGAAGAAGTTAATATTAACAGGATCCAAGCAGAGGTCATGCCTGCAAACGAGATTTCGAAGAAAGTCCTGTTAAAAAACGGTTTTATAAAAGAAGGATTGTTAAGACAAGCTTCTTTGTGGTCCGGTAAAGGAGTAGTCGATTTAGAAATATACGGCATACTTAAAGAGGACTACATGAATAATTTATATTAAAATGATACGGATTTTTCCTACGTTAAACAATGCTTGTTTAGAAAGAATAATACGATTTGAAGACGAAAAGGACCTCCTGTAATATTCGATGTGTCATACGGAGGTTCCTAATATAAATAGAGTATTTAATGGACGTAATAGTGGTTCAACACCATGAATTTTGAGTGATGACAAATTATTAAATAACTCAACGTTTATTATTTTTTATCATATCTAATATATCTTTTATTACATTAATAACAATTTGTGGTCGATCGATGTGGATTGCATGCCCAGCATCTTCAACAATAATATGTTTTTTATTAGTTGACAAGTTAGCAAGTTCTCCCTGGAATTTCATCCAAGCAATCATAGACTCCGTTGTATGAAAAGGCTGCAGACCGCCTGTCACGACAATAAGCGGAATGTTTCCAAGAGATTTCGAAGTGCGAGCTTGTTCTAAGCTTTCTTCAACCTCATTAAGAGAGCCTTCCAAAGTAAATTGATTATAATAATCTTCCTGAACCTCTTTTGTAAATAAAGAAGGCAGTATTTTATTTTGGTCCTCGTGACATGAGTCCAAGAGAACTACTCCTGCAACTTCCTCTGGATATGTACTTGCAAATAATCTTACATTTAATCCTCCAAATGAGTGTCCAACTAACACATATGGAGGATTTACACTTGCTTTTTTAAGTAATGCACGTAGGTTCTCGACACTTTGCTGACTATGACGAGGTCTGTTATCCCATTCACTTTTGCCAATACCGGCTCTATCATAAATAAACATTTTTGAGAACTTTGAAATGTCATCTTTAATCGAATTCCAGGTTTCTAATGTAAATCCATATCCGGAATCAAAAACTAAAGTTGGACCCTCGTTATTTTTACCTAACAGTTCATAATATAATTCAATACCACCAATGTCCAGCTTTTGTCCTGGTTCATTCTCAATAATTTTGCTCATATTTAATCCTCCATTTTTCCCCTGTCATTCATCTCATCTTAATTCAGTGAGTTCAATTTAATTGAACTTATCGTAGCATGTATTTATTTCCTTTTCAAGTTAAAGTTTAATATAATTAAACTACCTTATTAAAATAAAAAGGGTGTTGAAAATGAATGAACTCGGAAAACGAATAAATAAATTAAGAATAGAAAGAGGTATGACGCTTGTAGAACTAGCAGGTAACAAAATGACGAAGGGGATGTTAAGTATGATTGAAAATGGGCGTGCGAACCCTTCGATGGAGAGCTTAAAATTTATTGCGCGCCAGTTAGGCTGTGATCCTCATTATTTGTTAGAGAATCATACATCTGATGAACTAAAGTACTTATTTAGTCAGGTAGAGGAAGCGTTTGAAAAAAATAATGATGAACAGATAATTAATTTAACAAAAGATATGCTTGACCAACAGCTTCCAACTTCATTTGAGTCTGCTAGGATATTAGAAATTACTGGCCGAACGATTTTTAAGAGCGACCAAAAAAAAGGAGAAATGTTGATAGAACGAGCGATAGCAATCTATGAACAGTTATCCCTTTTTAGTCACTGCGTAGCTGCTAAAGTACACATAGTAAAAAACCGTGCAAAAGACGGTAATTATCATGATGCGCTTAGATTGTTGCGAAGTGTCCGAAAAGAGTATCATGAAAAAGCAACGGTGATTGATATCGTAGTTGAAGTAGAAGCGAATTATGTTGAAGTGGTCATACTCTTCGGGGTAGGTGACTATAAAGCAGGAAGGAGTAAGCTTAATGAATTAATTGAACTATCTAGGCGGAAAGGGATCTTTTATAAGATGGATGATATTTTTCGAATTGCAGCGTTCCAAGCCCTTCTTCGTAACAATGAAAATGATTATGCTTACTTTATAAAGAAGTCAGAGCAGTTTGCTGTTTTTAGTGAAAATGATGAATCGCTGACTTTTACGTTGTTACTTCAAGCTCATTATCACAATCAAATATCAAAGGATTATGAACAAGCCCTTTTTTACTTGGGTGAGTTTGCTACGTTAGTAAAAGGGGAGCTCGGAAGTGACTATTACTATCTTGAAAAAGGTAAAGCGCTATTAGGAAAAGGACAGGTAGAAGAAGCCCTAAAAGAATTTGAACAATTTAAGATGCCGAACACGACTAGTTATCCGCTTGAATTATCTATTCTCTATACTGCAGATGCATATAGGGCAAATTGCCTCTTGCAACTAGGAAGAGTAAAGGAAGCGCTTATCTATGCGGCAAGAGCAGCTAGCAATATAGGTTCGTTACCTCAAACTCCTTATCGGGATTTTATAAAAAATACCTTAGACTTAGTGAATAAAAATCTACAATAGCCTTATCAAAAAATTGTATTCAATGCGATTAGCTTAACGTATTCACTGATTTGGAAGGGGAGAGATAGCATCATCAACATCGATCAATTTCTTGCCTGTATTCTACAACTGTTCATCGTGACAGGCGGAGTGTAATAGAGGAAAATGGTTCCCCTATTTTTATGAAATGCGTTCTGAACACCCGTGATTTCAATCATGATGAGATTTTTAAATTTACTCGTTAATAAAATTTATCTTTACCGTGTTGGTTAGATGAAAGCTTAAAGGCACTACAATAGTCAATTGAAAGTTTATTTATTAAAGCTATTTTTGCATGTTAAATGATTTTTTACATTAAATAGCCGATTTCCTATATGCTAAGGGAATCGGCATTTTTGTTCTAAAAACAATGATTTTGGGTAAGATGAGTCTTTCGATAGCTACTATGAAGTCTTGTAGCTTATGTTAACAGAATATTATATCATCTTCCTTTTCATCAGGTTATTACCTTAATATTTTTGGTTTAGACAGGATTTTTCAGTTAAAATATGGAATTTGTTATCATCTTAAAATAAAGAAGGTGTGCAAAGATGAAAAGAGAGACTTCTGCTTTTCGCAACCCCGCTTTTCTATTTATGTGGATAGGAAGTGCCATTTCTGAACTCGGAGGAGCATTTGGTACTTTTTGTAATTCTGTTATTGTTTATGAATTGACGGGATCAGAATTAGCCCTTGGAAGCATGTGGCTCATTTATTTTATTCCTTCCCTCATCCTGCAATTAGGGATTGGTCCCTACATAGATAAGTGGAGTCGAAAGCGAATGATGATCTTTTCTCAGTTTACCAGAGGAGCAATTTTTCTTATCCCTTTATTGATGTTTAATTTAAACACTTTGGAAGTATGGAATATCTACGCTGTGCAGATTGTCATTGGACTGATTCAACCTCTGTATGCACCTGCTAGTTTTTCTATTATTCCGACCCTCATTCCTAAAGAGCTACTCACATCTGCCAACGCCTACTTGGATGGTACCATACGATTGATGACCTTTTTAGCTCCGCCAATGGGGGGACTGTTAGTAGATTGGATCGGTGTATCATTTGTACTTGTGTTCGTTTGTTTGTTTTTCACTATCAGTGGTCTTTTGCTTATGTTCCTGAAGGAGCCTCCTTTACACGTAGGGAAAGTCCGCGCTACATGGTTTAAGCAATTTATGGAGGGGATTCGATTTTTTATAAGACATCCTCTTCTGCTGTGGTTAGGTATTTTTCTTGCCTTTGTTCAATTTGGGGTAGGTGTTACCATGGTCATTAACCTTCCGTTCATGATGGAAGAATTGAAGGGAAGTTATGCACAGTACGGTTATTTTATGGCTGGATTTCCGTTAGGCTATTTTTTCGGCTCTGTGTTAACTTCTAAAATTAAACCAAAGCCTACTTATCGCCGCTCCATTATGTTGGGAGCACTAATAGCAGGAGGATTAACGTATATATCTATGAGTTTTACAACTAGTATTTCAGTAGCGATCACTATTGAGGTGGTAGCTGGAATCATCCTGCCGTTTTTCAACGCTAATAGTACAAGTCTATATCAACAAACAGTGCCAAATCATCTTATAGGAAAGGTATTTTCAATTCGGCTCTTCATCACCCGTGCTGCCATGCTGCTTGGGATTCTTGTCGGAGGGACATTAGGGGAATTGTGGGGAATTCGGGCAATGTTTTTACTGATTGGGGTTATCATCTGCTCCTTCTCCCTTTTAGGAATATGCCTTCCATATTTTAGATTTTTGAATGGTCCCATCAGCCAAAAAAATTCGATTCATTCAGCTAGGTAGTACTCGAAAAATGGAAGGTAACCTATTTCATACTTTTTGTTTCTGAGATACCAGAAAGCGATGTGGTAATATCCCTTTAACAAAAATATATACTTGAAAGAAGTATATATTTTTGTTAAATTTATCATATGGATAGAACAAGTTTAATTAAAGGTCATTTAGAAATGTGTGTGTTATCTATTTTGTCAAAGGGAAAAAGCTATGGATATGAAATTATGAAGGAGCTTGAAGAACACAATTTAAAACTAAAAGGAGTAGGAAGCATTTACCCCATTTTGACTAAGCTAAAAGATCAAGATTGGGTTGATACTTACCGTGAAATGACAGAAAATGGGAAGGTTAGGGTTTATTATGAAATCAATGAAAAAGGGGAAATGTATCTTCAGAAAAAAATCAATGAGTGGCTAGAGTTACAACAGGATATCAAATCCCTGCTTCAAAGTGGTTTGAAAGGAGAATATTTGGAATGAATATTAAATTGAGCATAGCAGAAGAACAGTTTTTAAACGAAGTTCTTAAAGAATTAAAGCAATATCACATAAGTTCAAAGGATAGAAAGAATATTAAACAGCAGCTTTTAGAACATATTCAAGAATCTCGTGAACACGGCCAAGATAGTATAAATGAACTCGGTGATACAACGACATTTGTCAGAGATTTTTTAGAGATTAATGGCGTTGATCTTCATTCTGAAATAAAACAAATACGAAAATCCAACAATAGGGCAGGAGCTTTATTTGTGATAGGGTTCTTTACCTTAATTGTTACCTATCTCATCTCGCAGTTAATACTATCTATGTTTTTAACAGAATCCTTTAACCCATTAAATACTAACAGCTTGTTTAATTATAATATTTTTTATCAGATTTCAGATAACTCATGGTGGAATTCCTTGCTAATGATTATTAGCGTGTCTATTTCCTTACTAGTTTCGATGCTGGCAATGTTTTATATACGAAAAAAAATTAAATAAATTTAATTAGGTGAAAATTAATATGAAAGTACTAAAAACTACAGTTATTTTTATATGCTTATTATTACATACGTTTATTTTATTTCTGCCAGCCTCGACAGTCTCCGCCGAGCAAGATATTAAGGATACTATGGACGACTATATAGAAACCTTTTTAAAAGAACATCGGATTCCAGGAGCTTCGATTGCTATTGTTCATGGAAATAATATATTTTATTCTAAAGCATGGGGTGTAACGGGAGAATCTGAGGAAAAAGTAACAACTGAAACTCCCTTTACTATAGGATCGATAAGTAAATCATTAACAGGCTTAGCTATAATGAAATTAATTGAAGAAGGTACCGTTCATCTAGATGATCCAGTCCAAAAGTATATTCCATGGTTTACACTTAAAGATAAACAAGCAGCATCCCAAATAACAATTAAACATTTACTTACGCAAACAAGTGGGATAAGTACTTATTCTGGCTTATCTATATCAGATAGAGAATCTAAAGATTTGGACGCTATAAAGAAAAATGTAGAAAGTTTATCCAACATTAAGCTGACTGCCGCACCTGGAGAAAAGCATCAGTATAGTAATGCTAATTTTTCTATTCTTGGTGCCCTCATTGAAGAAGTTACCAATCAACCGTATTCTGAGTATATGGAACAACAAGTGTTTTTACCCTTAGGTATGAAAAATGCAGCAGCTGACAAAGATACGGCATATAAAAAAGGGTATTTAGCTGGTTATCAGTCCTGGTTAGGAATCCCTCGAAAAAGTTCAGTAACATATGATAATGGAGGAGTATCATATGGATACATAACTGCAAGTGCAGAAGATATGGTCCAATACATCAGGTTTCTTAGTCAACAAGATAGCAACAATTTTTTAAGCGAAAATACTATGAACCTTTATGTATCACCTCATGTTCAAACAGGTAAAAATCGGTACTATGGCCTTGGTGTAAGAATCACAAATCCAGATTCTAAGGACAGAATGATATGGCATTCAGGTTCAACGCCTGACTCACATGCAGAAATATTTTTCATACCTGAAACTGGCTGGGGTGGAGTCATTCTTACGAATAAAAATCATATTCTAGAAGAAGCGGCACTTCCACATTTGAAAAAAGGTATGATTAACATTTTAAATGGAGATAGACCAGTTGATATACCCAAAAACACACCTTATATTCAACTTGTTATGATTGGTATAGTATGCTTCCTTTTTGTAATATTCATTTATCTGCTAGTAAAGGTTAAATCAGGAGAAGTTCGTAAAAGAAGCGTATGGCGTATCTCTGGCATCATTTTTTTTATTTTATCTATTGCTATAATTCCGTTGCTAATTTATAGTGTAGAATCTCCGTGGCATACGATAAAAGGGTTTGCGGCTGATATTGCATTACTAACCAGAATGATGGCTATTCTCCTAGCATTTAACGGCTTATTATCAATATATATTTCATTTAAACAATACACTATTAGGGATAAAACAACATCAGTATGCTCCGTTTTTTGATATATTTCCACTAACGACTAACTTTTAACAATAACCAAAAAGGCAACCGGTTAAAGGGGTATACTCGGGTTCCTTGTGTATGTTCTTATAAAAAGATGAAAGCCGATTTCTCCTACCCTGAGGAGTTCTCGGCTTATTTTTTATTAATTCAAAGGACGTGTGGGAACAAGACGAGCGGCAACGCCAGGGAGTTTTTCTTATTACATTGCCTTACGATATTTCCAATAAATCAATTTTGCATCTCTGTGGTCAATTTGGAATTCTAACTTCATTAATACATTTTTAGAACCAATATTATCAGGTTCACATCTAGCGGTGATACATTTGACTGCATCTTGATTCACGGCCCACTGTAATAATTTTTGGGCAGCTTCAAAACAATAACCTTTACGGCGGTGGCTTTCATTAGTAGCAAAACCCATTTCAATTATACCGTCCGGATCAGGATCACCTAAAAAGCCAATACCACCAACTATTTCTTGAGTATCTTTGGCCACAATGATCCAGGAGTCAAATCCCTTAGTGCCATTGTTTTTAATCAAGAGCTCACGAAAGTAGGGTAAAGCTTCAAAAAAATCGGGACCCGGCCATTCGCCGTTCGTTTTATATCCCAAGGCCTCGATTGCCTGTGTATCACGCTTAGCTGCCGCCTCGATTAAATCAAGATCAAGGGTTTTGAGCAACAGACGCTTAGTTTCAAGGTTCATATTTAGTTAATCCCTTTCTTATAGTAATAGTTCCTCGTAAGCTCCAAAAATTTGATAGTTAATAATGTTAATTTTATCCTGTAGCGAAATATTGAGCAATGGCAAGATTTATTATAAAAAGAAGTATATTGCCTGTTAGATGAATGAAGTACAGATTGCTGATAAAAGCGAGCAAAACGCAAATCAATTTGGACAGGTTGCTAAACATGGCGTAAAGAATAAAATAAAAGATGCAGTAAGTGAACCTGGTTCTAGCGAAGAATCCGAGGAAGATGCTCCTGACGTTTAATTCATGAAAATTATTACTGCTCCTACGTAAGCTAGAAGAGTGACCTTGAAAGTCGCTCTTTTATTTTTTTCAAAAACCACAAGTGCAAATATCTTAGTACTAAAATACTGCGCATAAAAATAATAATAAAAAAATACACTATCCTATTTTAAAAGAAAGAAAACATGGTAATATTTTGTTGAAGGCAAGACGACTAAAGTTTTTGTCCTATATCCGGAGCAAATTCGACAACGAATAGTGATTCCGATTAGTTGAAAGGAAGAGAAAAATGAATTCACTGCTAAAACAATTGAACCATACGATTAAACAGGAAAATGATTATGTTTATTCAATGCTTTCTTCTCTAGGAAAAGCGATTTATTTTCCTAAGGAAGGGATACTTAGCCAATCCGCAGAAGCAAAGACCAAGGCGAAAAAATTCAACGCGACGATTGGAATTGCAACAGAAAACGGTCAACCCATGCATTTGCAACTCATTCAAGAAACACTATCTGCCTACGATCCAAAGGACCTATATGAATATGCCCCTCCAGCAGGGAAACCTGAGTTGCGCTCGGTTTGGCGAAAAAAAATTGTAGCTGAAACACCTTCTCTTGAAGGAAAGACTTTTAGTAATCCCATCGTCACCAATGCACTTACGCATGGTTTGAGTATTGCAGCCGATTTATTTGTAGACTCGAATGATGTCATTATTGTTCCGGACAAAAACTGGGAGAATTATGAGATCACTTTTGGTATCCGCCGAGGAGCAAAATTAGTGAATTATCCGCTCTACAACTCAGTTGGCAAATTTAACGCCGCTGGTCTTAAAGACGCTATATTAGCTCAAAAGGATAGCGGGAAAGCCGTTGTACTATTGAACTTCCCGAATAATCCTACCGGTTACACCCCAGGAACAGAAGAAGGGGAGGAAATTGTCACTGCTATATTGGAAGGTGCAAAAGCAGGTATCAATGTTGTTGTTCTAATAGATGATGCTTACTACGGATTATTTTTCGAGGACTCAATTCGTGAGTCACTGTTTGGAAAATTAGCTAATATACATCCTCGAGTATTAGCTGTTAAGATTGATGGTGCAACCAAAGAAGAATACGTATGGGGGTTTCGCGTAGGCTTTATCACATTTGCTGCTCAAAGCGAGCCGTTACTTCTCGCATTGGAACAAAAAGCAATGGGAATCATTCGAGCTACAATATCAAGCGGGCCACATCCATCACAAACCTTTGTTTTAAAAGCCCTTCAATCTTCAGAATACACGACTCAAAAGCATGAAAAATATGAGATCATGAAAAATCGTGCCAATCGAGTCAAACAAATTCTTGATTCGGGTAAATACAATGATGCTTGGGATTACTATCCGTTCAATTCCGGCTACTTTATGTGTCTGAAGCTTAAAACGGTTGATGCAGAGACGTTACGCATTCATCTTCTTGAAAAATACGGTGTAGGGACGATTGCTTTAGGCGTAACGGACCTGCGTGTAGCATTTTCTTGTGTTGAAGAAACGGATCTCGAAGAATTGTTTGAAAACATTTACCAAGGCGTTAAGGATATCGCAACAATCTAACAAAAAACGTGGAGCTCGTTCACTGAATATGAAAAGGGATGTTTGAAATATAACATCCCTTTTTTCCATAACTTATAGTACGATGCAAGGAGAATATGATACAGACGGCTATCATCCTTCCAGAATAGGGCATAAAAAAATGGCCGAAACTTGCTTATGAAGAAAGCATTTTAGCTTTTGGTCAATATTTAGGTTATTCATAAAAACCATGTTTTGCTGCATAACGTCCCCAGTGTGGGCGCCTCTCGTCTATATCCGTAAATCCATATTCATCCGATAAATCCCAACTGGTTAATACTTCTCCGGATTTCTCGGATACGTGTGGATCCGCTGCCAAGGCAGCAATTCCCTGGCCAATAAAAAAGGGAGTCTCGGACTCAATATAATGAGGGTCAATCTTAACTGCATCCTGCCAATTCTCTTCCGTGACACCAAAATGATCAAGCATAGCTTCGGAACGGAGGAATCCTGGTGTTACGGAGATTGCTGTAACACCATATGGACGAAGGTCTTCCGCCATTGCAGCAGCGAGATGGATAGTCGATATTTTAGCAAGACTGTAATATAAATTACCACGATAGCGATAATCAAATCCATCCGTAATCTCCACAATCAACCCTTTATTTCTGGCCACCATCAAAGGTGCTCCATAATGGCTCGTCATAATATGGGAGTGCACAGCACGTTCCTGCATGAGCAATCCGTTCGACAGCGAGTGTTTCAAAAAGGGGGTCTCCCATTCCGTTAACGAATCTCCACCCCATACGTCATTGACCAATATGTCAAGACAGCCATTTTGTTCCTTTTGAACTCGCTCAAACAGGGCTTTTATTTCGTTTTCTATCGTATGATCTACTCGTACCGGAATTCCTACACCACCACGATGCGATACCATATCTGCTGTCTCCTCGATCGTCTCTGAACGCCCCATATCGGAAAGATTTCCCCGTACACTACGGCCTGTACAATAAACCGTTGCTCCGGCTTCTCCTAACATAACGGCGATGCCGCGTCCAACTCCGCGTGTTGCCCCAGCTACAACGGCAACTTTTCCTTGCAAGGATTTCATCACATATTCCTCCTGATTATAGAATTGTTTGATTTCTTTATCAGTTTATCCGATAATATATGACATCTATTGTCATAAATAACTATATAAATTACACTTGATATTTTGACAGGGTAGCATGGTTGGAAGGAGGCGATTCAGAAAAAGAAGAGGTTGGATGCGCCCTGCGCTCCAGCAGAAGAAAGGCCGGTGTGTCTTTTTCCAACCGCTCTCGCCCACCGCCCTTCCTTCTTTTCTTCCCTCTCACCACAAGAATTTGTCGATGTATCAAATCAGATGTATATAAAGAGGAAAGGAAGATGACGCTTGAGAGCAGATCGATTGCTTTCCATATTATTGTTGCTGCAAAATCAAGGGAAAATGACATCTCGAGAATTGGCCGAAAAACTTGAAGTATCGGAAAGGACGATTTTTCGTGACATGGAATCCTTAAGTGCGGCTGGAATTCCGATATTCGCTGAGCGAGGAACGAATGGGGGATGGGCCTTATCCGAAGGATATCGTACTAACTTAACCGGAATGAAGACAGAAGAAATTGTATCGTTGCTGCTTGCTAATCCTTCCGGTCCTTTACATGATTTAGGTCTACTACATAACTTTGAATCCGCCTTTCAGAAGCTGCTAACTGCATCTCCGACCATGATGAGAAACAACGCCGAGTATGCACGGCAACGTCTTCATATTGATGGAGCAGGCTGGCATGAATCGACCGAGGTATCTCCATACTTGTCCGTTATTCAGGAGGCAACGTGGGAAAATCGAAAATTGCATATCAACTACCAGAAAGATGAAGAAGTTACTGAACGAATTATCCATCCGTTCGGTTTGGTAGCAAAGCGTAATACCTGGTACGTAGTAGCGCAAACAGGGGAAAATATTCGCACTTATCGTATTTCACGCGTACGAAGTGCTCATACGTTGGATGAAACGTTTGAGCGACCGATTGATTTTAACCTGGCGGCATATTGGGAAGAATCGATTGAGCGATTCAAATCAAATCTGCCATGGTATCCCACACGATTGAAAGTAAACGTGAAATTATTTCCTCGTCTTTACAGGGAGCGATACATCAAAATACGGAGCATTCACCCGATGGAAAATGGATGGGTAGAAGCCGATATTGAATTCCATACGCTAGATTCTGCCTGCGAGTCGATCCTTGGATTCGGAGCACTCGTCAAAGTAATAGAGCCATTTGAATTACGGGTCAAGGTACTAACTGAAGCAAAGTCCATCTTGTCTATCTATAATCACATATAAATGGACGCCGATTCAAAATATAATGTAGGTTTCTTCACTTCCAGAAAAGAAGAGGGGAGATGTACCCTCTTCTTTTCTTACTCCCTGCTATAAGCGTATGTCGATGTATCAAATCAGATGATATACTACTCCTTTTATTTGTAGCCATACAAATCCCTTGTCGCCTTTACACTTGCAGCGGCAGCCGCTTCTACAGATATATCGTGCAATTCTGCTACCACAGTTACAGATCGGCGCAAAAAAACAGGTGTCGTCACCTGCCCAGCAAATGGTCCGTTATGTGGCCATGGTCCGTCCGTCTCAAGAAGCAGTTGGGGGAGTGGAATACGGCAAGCTAAATGCCTGTCGCGTTCACGGTAGCAAATCTCTGGAGTTATTGACACGTAATAACCGTGACGCACGATTTTCTCCACTACATCATTCGGCGCCTTCAACCAGTGAAAATGGGCTTTACAAACACCTTTCTTAAGCAGAATATCCAGCGCTATTTGCGCTTTATCGTGAACGGCATGCAGCGCCAGCGGCAGAGCAAGCTCGACAGCCACCTCTGCAAATTGATCCAACAATTCGCAATGTGCTTCTGTTTCTTTCACTGCATCTGCCTGATAGTGCGGCAATCCCACTTCGCCAACCGCATCGATCATTTCTCTTTCTTTTCGCAGCAAAGAAAACAATTCTTCCCGCTCCAACAGAGAAGGAAGAGATTGTTCGGGATGATATCCGACAGCAGCATACACGAAATCCGGATAGCGACGTTTCAACTCCAGCGTTCGATAGGCAGAAGCAAGGTTCATCGAAACTGCCACCACCCCTGTAATACCAGCCTTACGCCATTCAGATATTAACTTGTCCGTATCTGATTCGGGGTATTGATCGAGATGAAGATGAGCATCGATACATTCCATTGTCTACTCCAGCTTTCTTCGCCCGGCAAACCCGTCATGTAATCCATGGTAATGGGTGATTTTTTCTTCACCTTCCCGCCAGCATAATAGAACTTCCTCATCGTTAATCAATGCAGGAAAATCGACGAGTCCCGGATCAATTTCTTTTAGTTGAGCCCCTTGGGAACGAATGTTGGTAACATGCATCTGTGCCTGCATCTCCAAAAACTCCAGACCTGCTTCCATTTTGAATACATATTCATCCTGAGTATTGATTGCAACTTGCTGTGGATGCCGTTTTTTGTATGTCGTAAGTTCAAGATACTTTTGGCGAAACTCATTGCGGATGTGCTGCAGTGTCGCAATTTCCTGACGGATACTTGGAAGCAATTCATTAGCCTCTTCAACGGTAAAAAAACGTTTCTGCATCGCGACCACCTCCTCCTCTATATTATAACCGAAAAGTTGAAGTTGTTGATACCGTCCGACTATTCGTACTATTATTTTGTGTAGGATCATTATATATCATAGTTCCGTTGTCAGTGAAGCGATTGTCAATCCCTCGGATGTAAACCGCATTACATTCATCGGGTCGAGCGCATCGATTTACACGAAAGATATCGGTAATATGCTATCATTTATTAACGAAACGGATGCTGGTTTATCTCTATTAAGACCGTATTCGTAAAAGCATAGTCTGCTATTCAATCCCCTGAACAAGACGTTGCCTATGCCAGGGGATCCTCTACATATCAAGATATACAGAAGAAAAAAATCCAGAGGAGGAACATTATGATTACTCTCACATTCGAAAAAAACGGTGCGTGGCAATTAGGCGTAAAAACAGAAAAGGGCGTGCTTGATGTCGCCGCTTTTGCCGAAGAAACAAAAACCGAACGGGTGCCGCTATCGTCGACCGAATTCATCGAGCGAGGAGATGAAGGGATCAGAGCATTACAGCGTCTGACAGACCGGGCAATTACAGAAGGAACAAACCATTTTCTGTCTGAAGATTCTATCATATATGGACCATGCGTAACGGAGCCACAAAAAATTATTTGTGTAGGTTTAAACTATCGAAGACATGCGGAAGAGTCCAATATGGCTCTACCAGAAGCACCGCTTCTCTTTAGTAAATTTAATAACACACTTACGGGTCATAAGCACGAAGTAAAACTACCCGTGTTATCTAATGAAGTCGATTATGAGGTGGAGTTAGCAATTGTAATCGGCAGAAAAGCAAAAGACGTGGAAAAAGATGAAGCGTTAACGTACATCTATGGATATTGCACCGCTAATGATTTATCGGCTCGTGATCTTCAATTCAAAAGCTCTCAGTGGTTGCTGGGGAAAACATGCGACGGATTCAGCCCAGTTGGACCATATCTCGTATCGGCGGATGAAGTAGGTGATCCACAAAACCTGCGAATTCGTACCTGGTTGAATGGTGAAGTGCGTCAGGATTCCAATACGTCAGACATGATTTTCTATTGTGATGAAATCGTCAGTTATATTTCGAAGCACATGACGCTTTACCCTGGTGATATCATTTTAACGGGTACACCTGAAGGGGTCATTCTTGGATACCCCGAAAATGATAGAGTGTGGCTCAAAGACGGCGATGAAATTACTGTTGAAATCGAGAAATTAGGACGACTCACCAATACGATGCGAAAGTAATTCAGTACCTATTAGATAAAGGAGAACCACGCGCAGAGCAGCATCGTTTCGATGCAGAAAGAAAGCCTGCGTGTGTGTTTACTTTTTCCATGAAGTAGAATCAACAGAAATGGAATCCCCCTGTATATTCTACTTGCTGCACACCTATATTGTTGTTACAATAAAATTGGTTGAACAACCAACCAAAGGACGGTGATTAATATGAGTAAACAGGATAAACGACAACGAATCATTGATGCTGCGTATCAGGTAATCGCAGAGAAAGGGTACGAAAAGTCATCTATTAAAGATATTGCGCATGTCGCCGGAGTAGCTCCCGGGCTTGTACACTATTATTTCACCAGCAAAGAGGAAATCTTATCGGTTTTGCTGATGGAGGCGTCCCGGCAATATACTCGTTATATGGAAAACATGCGTGCAACGGTTGCTTCAGAGCAACTTCCAGAAGCTGCATTAAGCGAACCAAAGAACAGAGTCGAAAAGCAGCCGGATTGGTACAAATTACGCTATGAATTCTTTGCTCTGGGTCTACGTAATTCATCGATTGCGCCTGCTGTAAACGAATTATTGGAAAACGGTCGGCAGGGAATTTCCCATATCCTGCAAAACACACTTAAAAACCCGCATCAGGACATTGAATCGACGGCCGCTCTTTTGTTGGCATGTTTTGACGGTTTAGCTTTACAAAAATTGCTTGATCCCAACTTTAATTTGGAATCTGCCTATCACGTTCTAGAGCAAATGCTACGTTCCTTAGAAAAAAACAGGTAGTAGCTATGTACACATAAATTTGGTTAGTCAACCAACCAATAAAACTTTAGGAGGGCTCATATGATGCAAATGGTTTTATTATGGATCGAACGGCTGGCATTGGCTGTAATTGTAGGTGGGGGAGTCGTCATGGCTGCCGGTGTACGTCCGCTATTCGCACCAATTCTGGCAGAGAGGGGGAATGCAGCTTTGGTGTCAACCATTGAGAACCTTTCCATTTCCGCATGGAATCGCTATAACCGATATGCATTTCTATCTATAGTTTTAGTGATAATTATTGATGTTCTGCGTATAGTCGCGGGACTGACTTTTTCGTATTGGCACATTGCTATGGCCATAGCAATTATGATAGCATTGCTCGGAAAGCTTGTGATCGATAGAGAGCTACAGAACCGGCTACGAGAAAAAAGTATAGAGGCTGTCGGTAGCACCGAACAAAATACCGGCCATCGACGCGTTGAGTTGCTCACAAAAATCATTCTTATTTTGGCCATTATTTTAACTGTTTTCCCTATAGAGATCTTGCCGACATTTTGACGTAAAACGTAGGATAAGACAATGAGAATCGGATACTGGTTATCCACCTATTCAAAGCGAGCGTTTTCAGGATAACCATGATTCCGCCAACACAGCATTATAGCTGATCATGTCTTTTATTTTCGTTTTGTATATTATATAATTTGTTTAATATATTTAACGAAAAATGAGAAAGGAGGAGATTCTTATGGATGCCATACATGTAAGAGTTGGAAACAACTTAGAGAAAATCAGAAAAAAAAGGGGCCTTAGCTTAGATAAAGTTTCTGAATTAACTGGGGTTAGCAAAGGAATGTTGTATCAGATAGAACGAGGAGATTCTCAACCGACTATTACAACCGTGTGGAAAATTGCTACAGGACTCAATCTTTCTTTTTCATCACTGATTAGAACTGAAGAAACAGCCGTTTCTATTGTTTCTCGTGCAGAAATTCCACATGTAACAGAGGACAATGAGAACTGTAAAGTATATTTGCTCTTTCCATTCGATCCTCAAACACGCTTTGAAATTTACAGTATCGTACTACATCCTAATGGGAGCTATCTTTCTTCTCCTCACAATGAAGGGGTTTACGAATACATAACAGTTGTTTCAGGGGTGTTCACATTAAAGATAAGGGACGAGATATTCAACTTACCAGCAGGAGATGCTATACGCTTTGCAGGTAATGCTCCCCATATGTATATAAACGAAACGGATGAAGATGTCGTATTGCAAGTTGTTATGTATTATACAGAATCATAAAGACTTGAAGGGAATGAAATAGATGAACAACTTAAAAGAAAGTGCCCAACGAGTACAAGAGAAACTATTGGAATTAGGACATACAAACAAGGTTATAGAACTATCGGACAGTACCCGAACCGCTCAAGAAGCAGCAGACGCAATAGGGTGTGAGGTAGCACAAATTGCTAAATCCATCATTTTTCGCCTTAAAAGTTCAAATAAACCGTTATTAATAATTGCCAGTGGTATTAATCGTATCAATGAAAAGCAAATTGCTAAACAATTAAACGAAAAATTAGGAAAAGCGGATGCTGATTTTGTACGTGAATATACAGGGTTTGTTATCGGAGGAGTTCCTCCTGTAGGGCACAAAGAAAATGTTATAACATTAATTGATGAAGACCTTTTTCAGTACAACACGATATGGGCTGCTGCTGGACATCCAAAAGCGGTATTTCAATTGACACCAGATGAATTAGTAAAAATGACAAAGGGAAAAGTTGTTTCTGTAAAATAGTAAATACGCTGAAAATGATCAAACTTTTTTTGAAACGATCACCTTATATCTTTACAAATCACAAGCTGAACAGTATTATTAAACCGAACAGTCGGTTCAAAAACAACCAGATAAACGATATTATTAGGCTGAAGATTTTCTTTGTACGAAATGCTTCAGCAATATTTTTTGATTGAAAACAGACCGAACAGTCGGTCCATTCAGGAGGGAGCTACATGAAGGGATTATTATCCAATCGGACATTTCTTATCGTGACAGCCTCTGATATTCTACAGAATATCGGTATTTGGATTAGAAACATAGCAGTACTGTTTTTTGTCATGGAACAGACTAATGGTAATCCGGTCGCCGTTTCAGCATTAACGGTTGTAGAATATTTACCGATTTTTATTTTTTCGATTGTTGGTGGTGTACTAGCTGACCGTTGGCAACCAAAACGGATGATGATCTGGGGAGATGTATTGAGTTTTGTTTCCATTGTTATTATCATCTTTTTCGTCATGAAGGGATACTGGTTGGCTGTATTTGCCGCCACTATGGTATCAGCCATCGTCTCTCAATTTTCACAACCGTCATCTTCAAGAATTTTTAAGCAACATATTCCTGAGGACCAGATTCCAGTAGCAATAGCAACCACACAAACCGTAAGCTCCCTTTTTATTATAGGAGGGCCGATTATAGGAACAGCTGTTTACAGTATGTATGGTTTATATGTATCGTTAACTCTTTTATTGGTAATTTTTGCGCTATCTGCTTTATTATTATCGCTTCTACCAAATGATAAGGTTCAACAACACATCGGTAAACTCTCGTTTGTAGCAGATACGAAAGAAGCGGCTGTCTATTTGAAAGAAAACAGAAATATATTAATTATTTTATTGATGTTTTCCATTTTGGCATTCGGAGCAGGCCTGATTCAGCCTCTTGAAATTTTTATTATCACAGATCGTTTGCACTTAACCAAAGAAAATCTTCAATGGTTTACTGCCCTTGCCGGTCTGGGAATGCTCCTTGGAGGTATCGTGGCTGCTGTATCGGCAAAAATACTAAATGGAAGGACTGTTATTGTAACCGGATTATCTTTTCTAGGTATATCCACAGTAATTGAAGTTATATCCGTATGGCCTTATGTAACTGGTACGATGAGATTCTTAACCGGCATATTCATGGCAATGATACAAACGATTTTATCGACCTTTATGCTCACAGCGATTAATGAGAAATTCGTTGGGCGGATGAACGGGTTAATCACGCCCATTTTTACAGGATTCGTTCTCATCGGAACAGGTCTCTCGGGCTTTTATATGAAAGCCACTTCGCTAATAACTGTTTTTGTTACGGCGGGCATTATTTTTATAGTGGCATCATTAATAGGGCTGAAGCTTTCCTTGCAGTCTTCAACAAACAAAACTGCTATGGAAGAGAAGTCAGCCGGTTCTTATTAAAGGCAAACCTTATCATTCAAAGGGGTACCATGCTTTACGCTATGTTGTTTTATCCTATACATTTTCCATCCTTTTGCATAAAAAAGTAGACTAAACAAAGAGATTCCACTCATTGCCATAAACATTGCTTTTCCACCATAGGAGCTTAAAATAAGCCCGGCAAACCAGGGGCCGAGAAAACTCCCCAGTTGCGTAAATTCTTGTGCGCCATAGTAGGTACCCCTTACTTTTTCAGGCGTTATTGCATCGATTAAAGCATATTCGGATGGAATAACGAGTATTTCTCCGATAGTGAATACAATCATGGATACCATAAGCAAACTTTCATTAGTAGAGAAAGCAAAACCGATTTCACCCAATGCAAACAAAGTACTACCCATTATTATGGTTTGGAGGCCTTTATATCTTTCCAGCATTTTTGTTATCGGTGCCTGCAGAAGGACGATAGTAAATCCATGAACACTTAATAAGTAACTGAACAGTGTAACGCCTTCTTCGAAGTGTTCGCTTACATATTGTGATAGGTAAACGGACATTTGGCCATGAACAACGGTAAGACTAATGCCTCCCAGAATGAAGAAGAGCAGTATGAAATCACGGCGAATTGTATTCAATGCACCCAGGATAGTGATGCCATCTTCTTGTTCGTGGTTTTCCTCTGATTTGACGATGCTATATTTTTTAAAACCGATAAGTAAAATGAATGCATAGAACAAGTAGACCATTCCGGTCAGTTGAAAGGCTGTTGAACTTCCTTCAAGTCCAAGGTTCGCTCCTATTATCGGTCCAAGCGCATACCCAAGATTCACCGCCAAATATCTGGTAGAGAACAGCTTAAATCTTCTGTCCTGAGGCGTTATATCGCCCATTAGAGCTTTAGATACGGTCGAAAAAAACGAGGTAGCCAATCCCTTTGCCATGCTCAATAAAAAAAGTAGGAGTGGGTTAGTCACAAGAATAAACAACACGAAAAGAATGGCTAAACTACATAGAGAGCTAAACATTAACATTTTTCTTCCAAACCGGTCCGATAATATCCCACCGATAAACCCACCGACTGTAGACGCCAATGGGCCTGCTCCAACAATCATACCAATAACGGCATAACTTAATTGTGTATGTTCGTTTAAATATACAGCCAAAAACGGAATGCTCATAGCACTCGTTAAGGAAACCATCACCGTTCCCAGTATGAGAATTTGTACGATAGGATGGTATGCAGAAAGTAGCCTTTTCATATTATTCATGGCTTCTTTCCTCCAGACAATGTTATACGCTCCAGGTCCTTGGTCAGCAATGCAATAAAAGACGGCCTTACACTATAGAAGGCTACGGTAGTGCTTCCCATATAATGTCTGCGAACAATTCCGGCTTTGGCAAGAGTAGTAACATGATGATGAATTGTACTTTTAGCAAGCCCGATATTTTTATGCAACTCTATCAGATCACAAGGGTGCTTAGCTATAAATCCCAAGATTTTCAGCCTATTTTCGTCTGAAAGCGCCTGGGAAAGCTTAACGATATTCTGTTGGGCTATTTCTTTTTCGTTAAGTTGCGATGCAACAGGATAAAGGTACGTGGCAATCCCTTTAAAATAATCATGAATGACCGTTGGCTTACAATGATACTGGGGGATAACATATATCTGTTTAAGTTCTTCAACCTGTTCTACCCGTATACCATTCGTTACTTCTTCAATCAAATCAATAGGGGAGAGCTCTTGTGCTCTTTTGGCTTTTAATGCGGCATCCGCTTGTAACTGAGAAAGTATATCCAGCGAAAGATGTTGAAAGTAGTACTTATTCCAAAGCTGTAACAGACTAAGCGTTTTATCACGAATTTCTCCGATATTAGCAGGAATCGTTTCCACCCATGGAGAGAGACGTTCAAAAATTTCTCCGGGAGGCAACTTCTCTAGCCAGTCTAGAAAGTCTGTAACCGAATCTTTTCTTGGACATTGCGTAATCAATAAAACAATACGGTGCAAAACCTCCCATCGTTCATCCACGAACTCCACAATGAATTTCTCTGGGATACTTGCCTTGACTTTAGCAACCCACTCATCCTTTATATCCAATGGTTTTAGTTTTTTATAATAGATAAAAGCATACAAACTATTCACCAATTCATAAGCGGGGGAATAGTCAACCTTTACACTATAGCTCATATGTCCAACTCCTTTCATTTATATAAAAATAAATTCCTGGTTTCTATTTGAGAATATTTTATATTCGATGAGTATCGAATGCAATAGATTATTCGATGATTAACAAAAATTCAATTAGCACGTCGTACTCGTTTGCCCTATACTGCATCCCTAGTCTACCTCTGTATTTTCTGCCAACAATCATTCAATAACAAAAAAATTCGCTATTGAACTATAAACTTTTACCTGTTATAGTTTTAAAAACTACGTTGTGTAGTGCAAAAAGGAATAGGCTGCTAATAATAATTTTGTTATACTTGAAACTGAGCAATTTATACACTACAATTTGTAGTGTGAGGTGTAGGAAATGAACATTAAGAATTTTAAATATGATGAGGTAGGGTTAAATCGTTTCTTCGGATCTTTAGAATCCAAAATTATGGAAATTCTTTGGATAGAAAATGAACTAAGTATAAAAGAAGTCCAACAGCGCTTAGAAAAGGATAAGCCTATCAACTTCAATACCGTCATGACCGTAATGAATCGATTGGTGGAAAAGGGAATTTTAGAAAAAAGAGCACAGGGGAGACTTTCACTATTCCGACCTATCCAATCGAAAGAGGACTTTATCGAAGAGCAGTCTAAGAAACTAACCGACAACCTGCTTGATGAATTCGGTGGTGTCGTAATTAATCACATGATCGACTCACTAAAAGAAGTAGATCAAACTTTACTGGATAAATTAGAAAAAAAAATTCAACAGTTAAAGAAGGATAAACTATGATGGGGTGGAAGCAAAGGGCCTTCTTCGTTATGGGATTGAGTCTACTCATTGCAATTCTGGTATGGAGTCAGATGGGGATATATTTGGCGCATGCCCTTTTTGGAGTTAACCTCCAAGTCAACTTTTTTAAGTTTTGCATTAGTTTGTTCAGAGAAGGTTCGTTTTACTACTTTTTAATTATTATTGTGTTGAACACATTAATTGTCTATACCGTACTAATCACACTCATCAAAACCGTGCAACAATACTTTCTACTGGGAAGGTTTAGAAAAAAAATTTTAAGTTTAAGAAATACCGAATTAACCGGTATCTTGAATCAAGAATTTGAACGTGAGAATGAAGACATTATGGTTATTAATCATAAGCAATTGCTGGCATTTACGGTGGGTTTCAGAAGACCGTATATTGTTCTTTCTAGCAGTTTAATTGAAATATTGGAGGATCATGAACTGAGGGCAGTCGTGGAACATGAAACCTTTCACCAAAAGAATTATGACTCTTTGAAGATTTTTGTTCTCTTGTTGATATCGCAGACTCTCTGGTATATTCCACTAACCAAATGGTCTTATCAAAATTATAAAATCATCAGTGAGTTATTAGCCGATGAATATGCGATTCAAAGAATGGGTTCCGAACTAAGTTTGGGCAGTACTTTGTTAAAGTTAGTTAAAAATTGCTTCAGTGAAAATTCTACGCCAATCCTGGTTCATTTTTCAGATGGATCAGTAAACTACAGGTTGCAGCAATTGGTAGACCCCAAGAAAACCATACCGGTAAGGATGGAAGCTAGATTAATTGTGATTTCTGTTTATATTCTGATCCTATTAATGAGCATGATTATGCTAGCTGTCACTTGATTTTTTTACCTTCTAACACTACATAAAGTAGTGTAATAAAATTGAGAGGAGAAATAATAAATGAGAAACAATCAAGAAATAGGCGCACTTATTCTAAGAGTGGTACTAGGGGTAACGTTCTTTGTACATGGTCTGGTTAAATTCCAAGGCGGAATTGACAAAACGGCCGGATTTTTCCAAAGTATAGGCTTGCCTGGATTTGCAGCCAATGCGGTTGGAATAATTGAATTGGTTGGTGGAGTTGCTTTAATTCTGGGTCTTGGAACGAGGATTGTTTCCACGTTATTCGTTGCTATTATGCTTGGGGCTATACTAAAAGTAAAATTGGCGGCTGGTTTTGTAGGTGGATATGAACTAGACCTCGCTTTAATGGTCATGGCCATTTATCTGACGTTAAATGGAAGTTCTTTATTTTCCCTGGATTCCAAACTCCCATTCGCAAGAACTACAACATTTGTTCAAAGAGGGAATAACTAAGCTATTGTAGTGAGAAGGACTAAAGAAAGAAAACTCACAGTCTTTACAATTATTCATACAAAACGAGGGTGTCCCAAAAGTAACTTTGGGGCACCCTTTTTCACGTAAAAAAAAAGAAAATCGCTCTTTTTAATATAATGAAGTCACCACAACAAACAAAATATCAGGAAGGAACGATTTTCTTATGTACACTCATTATACCACTCGCCAGTTAGTTCTTGCAATGGATATTGAGATCGTAATCTCCGATCATCACCTGTGCCGAATTGTGGATGCAGCGGTTGAAAAGGAAGGGTTGGTGAAGCTGGAAGATTACTTTTTGGACGGGACAGAAATCGAAGCCAATGCCAACAAATATACGTTTGTTTGGCGGAAGTCCACTGAAAAATATGATCAAAAGCTGGACGAGAAATTCCAGCAGATTGTTACATCAATTGAAGAAGTGACACGGGAAGATGAACAGGCAGAAAAGGAAACAGATTTTCAGGGAAAGTGGGAAGAAACACCGATTACATCCGAGAAAATCGAGGATAAGCAACCTCTAAAATCCATATTCAGGTAAAAAAAGAAGGGCTGGCTCGAAAAAGTCGTTTTTCAACGACCTTTTGAGACAGCCTCGTTTTTTTCTAAGGAGTATTCTTTCAATCATATTATGCCGTTTCCCTCTCGTTTCGCAATATTCTCTTTGTTACAACTGCCATTAAAATCATCGCCATACTTACAAACAGTGTAGGGAGGTAAACTCTCATACTAAAGGCTTCAAAGATTACACCGTATATGACCTGACCCACAGGTGCCATACATTGTGCAACCGCCGTAATAATCGCCATGACTTTCCCTAAATTTTCATTTGGCGTTTTCTTTTGCACAATGGTAATAACAAAAATAGAGATAATGGTCATCGCCATTGCAATAAGAATTGCACACAAAATAAAGAGTATGAATGACGGATAGTATCCAAGCCCAAGTACAAGGGGCGTGATGGATAAAGCCATCGGTACAATCAATAGGGCAATCATGAGCAACCAGTGATACAGTTTTTTCATTTGCATCTTTTTTGTAAAGAAGCCGATGGACAATGCTCCCAGGATGGTAGCAAAATCTATGAGACCCATCCCGATACCATACATTGTGTCGCTGCTTTGCATCGTTACCCGTAAAATAATGGGGCCACCGACAACAAAAAACGGTGTGAGAATCAGGTTGAGAAGGGCCGCAAGGATCATGCATTTTAGAATATAAGGCTGTCTGACAACATAGGTAAACCCAACTTTCATATCTTTTACAATGGTCGGTACAATATGCCCATCCTGTTTCCTTTTAACAAACGGTATCTTAATAAAAATCTCTAATACAGCAGACAAGAAAAAAGCGATACAACTCATCACGATAAGCACTTTTAAACCCACAATGCCATACAGCACTCCGCCCAAAACAGGAGCAGCTACACTTGATAATGCTTGAACGCCGTTCACGATACCATTTGCCTGTTCCAGTTTATTTTCCGCAACCAACAATGGAACGCTTGCCATGACGGTGGGCGAATACATAGCACTGATAATCGCTAACAGAACCATGACAACACCGATAAGTATCACGGAAGTGTTACCAGCCGATAAAAACAAAATAAAGCACAATACAATGGCGCTGCTTGTAAAATCAAAAATCACCATGAGGTTGCGGCGGTTGAATCTGTCAGCGATAGCCCCGCCAAGAGGGGACAACAAAAGAGGTGCATTCGATATCGCATACAAGGTAGCATAAATGTCTGCTCGGCCTGTTATATCCAATACATAGAGTGATAAGGCGAAACGCAAGAGGGCAGAACCCAGGATAGATACAATTTGCCCAAGCACCATCAGATTAAAATCTTTAGGGAAAGGTTTTATATTCATATTATTTTGCATAGTATATACCTCTCATCGGGATATTAGACCGACTGTCGGTCTGTAGTTTTGTATAAAGTACTGTCTATATTTTAAAAAACTAAATATAAAGGCAAGCATATCAATATGTATGAGTAAACTTGCCCTACATTTCTTCATTATCTTATTGATCGTTTTCATACTGTCCCATCAAAATATCTAGAATGTAATCAAAGCTGCCTTTCTCAGCTCCAAGAGTAGTTTCCATAATGCTGATGAACGCCTTCGCCCTTTGCATCGCTTCGTGAGGTTGCCAATGAAACAATCCTTCATCGAATATTACTTGTGCAGAAGCAAGCAAAAATTCTATTGTTTCCTGCGGGTAAGCGGTCACAAAAATATTTTCATTGATTCCCTGTTCAATTACATCTGTCAAAACAGGTGCTAGATGTAAAATAGATTGTACTAAGCTTTTCTGGTGCATTTCTGCATTGTTTGGTTGATGGAATTGTTCTATCATTTTTTCTTTGTTTCCATCAGTTTTCGGCACTTGTGCCATTAGAATCTGAAACAATTTCTCAAGCACAGGGATATTAGGATTGGAGGCAATCTTTTTTGCTGTCGCTACATCTTCATTTATAATCCGCATAATAATAGCATCCATTACTTCTTCTTTTGATTTGAAGTAATGATAAAATGTTCCTTTTGCAATACCTATTTCCTGTAAAATATCATTTACGGTGGCTTTCATATATCCTTTGGAAACGAACAGCTTTTCTGCGGTATCCAGAATTTCATTTCTTCGTTCTTCATGTTCTTTCACGATTCGCATGAATAAACTCCTTTCGATTAGACCGACCACCGGTCTAATATAATTATATGTCTAATCTATAAAAAGATGCAATTTATCTTATGATCATTTTTGTTAAACATCCTCTCTTCTAATCTTTACTTTCCCTTAAAATAAATGTTAATGTAAATAGAATCTTACATATATAAATTACACTTGATAGTTTGACAGGGGAGTGTGGTTGGAAGGAGGCGATTCGGAAAAAAGAAGAGGTTGGATGCCCCTTGCGATCCGGCAGAAGACAGGCCAGCGTGTCTTTTTCCGACCACTCCCACCATAAACATTTGTCGATGTATCAAATCAGATGTATATAGATAAAAGTCAGAACGCTATTTCCCAATTAGTAGCGAGATTGGAAACTTGCCATACTGTTGAACGTTGTTTCAGTGAGACGGATCGACGAAGTTCTTATGTTCGATTAACAGAAGAGGGAAGACGTGCGTATGAAGAAGCGCTTCCTAATATAGCTAAAGTTATGAGTGAGGCCTTAAACAACAAAGTAATTAAAGAAAAGGAAGGACCAAAGCAATGAGCTTTCAGTTGACCAAATGGATCATTAAGTCGTTGTGTGGCCAAATCTCTTATGAAAGAGGAGAAGTCTACTACCGGGCCAAAAAGGTTACCTTCACGAATTATAACCCTGAAACTTCTATCTACGAAGCCACGGTCAAAGGAAACAGTAACTTCCAGGTTACCATCGAAATCAATCGAAAAGGGGATGTGGATGCAGAATGCACCTGTCCCACGCTTAATTCATACGACAATTACTGTCAACATATCGCGGCTGTCTTGTTAAATATCATGGATATTCAACAAAATAGCTTCTCTGGGGGAACAGAGCATATAGAACCCAAAATTGCCATTTCTACGGGCAGAACTTCTGAGAGTTCAGCGGAAAATATTCAACTGACCAACGATGTGCTTAGGCTGTTCGGCGACAAGCCTCTGCGTACAAACAGTGCTCAAACTCTCTTTGATACAAGGACAATCCTTAATGTGGAGTTCACCTGCAGATCCTTTCCTTACGATTATCGAAAGTACATGTTCGGCATTGAGATGAAGGTTGGGCCCAAACGACTGTATACCGTGCATAAAGTAAGAGAATTTCTCGAGCGAATCCATCGGAGAGAAGCCTATGTATTCTCCAAGCATTTCATTTATGATCCAAAACTTCACAGCTTTCAAAAGGAAAATGATGCGGTAATTCGTCAGTTAATTCAAATCTATCAGAACGAGAAGATGTACAGTGAAGTCTCAAACATTGGTTCCGTCCATGTTAACAATAAGAGCGACGATCGGATGCTTCCGATTCTCCCTTTCTCATGGGAAATCCTTCTTCCCTTGCTTGTCGAGGCTCCATCGGTGCGGCTTAAGCAGGGTAATAGTATATTCGATAGGATTTGTTTATCGGACGAACCGCTCCCACTTCACTTTGAGTTCGACGAAGCACAAGCTAAAGGCTATCAATTAGCCGTCCAAGGTTTAGAAAAGATTATTATTATGGAATCATACGGGGTGGTCCTTTCCGAAGGAAAGTTGCTGAAGCTGCAAGTCGATCAGTGCAAGCGTCTCTCAGAGCTGAAGCATATGCTAGAAACTTCCCGCAAGCATCAAATCCAGATTCCACCGGAGCAAATGGAACCTTTTATGGAAGAAGTGGTACCCGGTCTGATGAAGCTAGGTAGCATTCACATCACCCAAGCTGTTTCCGAGCGCATTATGCAAAAACCACTGAAGGCCAAGCTGTATTTGGATCGGGTGAAACATCGACTGCTTGCCGGGTTGGAGTTTCAATATGGTGATATTGTCATCAATCCGTTAGAAGGACACGACCAGAAGCGCGGTACCGATCGTATCCTCATGCGGGATGGGGAGCGGGAACGACGTATCCTGGAACTTATGGAGCAAAGCGCTTTCTCCAAGACTGAAGGCGGATATTTCATGCATGATGAAGAAGCGGAATACGATTTTCTATACCACATCGTTCCACAGTTAGAGAAGTTGGTGCAAATATATGCAACCTCTGCCGTGAAAATAAGACTTCATACCGGACATACGCCTCCGAAGGTAACAGTAGATGTGGCTGAGCAACTCGATTGGCTGGAATTCCGGTTCGATATGGAGGGGATTTCTGAGTCGGACATCCGTAATCTCCTGAAGTCTCTTGAGGAGAAACGCAAATACTATCGGCTGCCGAACGGGGCATTATTACCGCTGGAAAGCGCAGAGTTTCAGGAAATCATCCGGTTCATGAATAGGATGGGCATTCGCCAACGGGATGTAAAAGGGACGGAAATTCGCCTTCCATTAGTCCGGGGACTCCATTTGGTGGATTCCTATGAGAAAGGAAATGCCGTCAAGTTAGGGAAATTATTTCGTCAGTTTTTGGAAAATATACGAAATCCGGATAATTTGGATTTTCCCGTACCCGACAGTCTAGCTCCTATACTTCGGGATTACCAGAAGTATGGATTCCAATGGCTGAAGACACTTGCTCACTACCGTTTTGGCGGCATTTTGGCAGACGATATGGGGCTTGGCAAGACCCTACAAAGTATCGCTTTTATCGTCTCCGTACTTCCTGAGATCAGAAAACAGGAACTACCAGCAATAATCGTCGCCCCTGCTTCTCTGATATACAACTGGCAGAATGAGCTGAAAAAGTTCGCACCAGAGATTCGTGCTGTGATCGCAGACGGCAGCAGAGTGGAGCGTAGTAATATTCTGAAGGATGTATCTCGGGTGGACATCATCATCACCTCCTACCCGCTTTTGCTTAAGGATATCAAATTGTATGCCGAGCAATCATTCCATACTCTCGTCTTGGACGAGGCACAATTCTTCAAGAATCATGCCACGAAGACAGCGCAGGCGGTGAAGGTGATTCAAGCCCGGTACCGCTTTGCGCTCACCGGAACTCCTGTGGAGAACACGTTAGAAGAATTGTGGTCCATCTTCGACGTGGTGTTCCCCGAATTATTCCCGGATAGAAAGGCATTCAACGATTTATCTCGGGAAATTGTGGCCAAGAGGGTCCGTCCGTTTCTGCTGCGTCGGTTAAAGACCGACGTGCTCAAGGAGCTGCCGGAGAAGATCGAGTCGCTACAGGCCTCCGAATTATTGCCAGAGCAGAAGAAGCTGTATGTAGCCTATTTGGCAGAATTGCAGCAGGAAACAGTAAAGCATCTGAACAAAGGCTTTCAGAAAAACCGGATCAAAATCCTGGCCGGCTTGACCCGACTTCGACAGCTGTGCTGCCACCCTGCCTTGTTCGTCAAAGACTATGCCGGAAGCTCGGCTAAATTCGAGCAGCTGATGGAGATTATAGTGGAATGCCGGAGCGCGGGGAAGCGGATGCTGATATTTTCACAATTTACCGAGATGCTGGGATTGATTAGGCGGGAGCTGGCCTATCAAAGAGTGCCGTATTTTTATTTAGACGGCAAAACCCCTACTTCCGAGCGCGTAGAGTTGTGCAACAGGTTTAACGAAGGTGAGCGAGATTTATTCCTCATCTCATTAAAGGCTGGCGGTACTGGCCTGAACCTGACTGGGGCGGACACCGTTATCCTCTACGACCTATGGTGGAACCCTGCCGTGGAGCAGCAAGCGGCTGACCGTGCACATCGCATCGGGCAGAAGAACGTGGTACAAGTGATCCGCCTCGTCACCCAAGGCACTGTGGAAGACAAGATGTACGAGCTTCAGCAGAAAAAGAAGAACTTGATCGAGGAAGTAATCCAGCCGGGCCAGGAAACATTGTCTGCCCTGACTGAACAGGATATCCGGGAAATTTTGATGATATGATGAAATATCAGCACGTCGGGTATTAGCCCATGACAACCGATTTAATTATAGATTCGATGGCTGGATTAACCGAGGAGCTGAATGCGATGTTTTTTAATTTGCCCGAAAAATATAAAGCGTTCTTTAATCGTCAACAAGACATGGAAGCTGTTATTTCTGTTCAACACCCCCGTTTTGGAACACTAAATCACAAATCAACTTTACATATTTTTATGAAATGGAGGTTTTTTAATGTTTATTAAGAAAGTACCAAAGGAGCATAAAGACACCATTATAACTAACATTCAACTTTATTTTAGTAAAGAAAGAGATGACTCTTTAGGTAATTTAGAGGCTGAACAGTTATTTGATTTTATGTTAAATAAAATAGCGCCGATTATTTATAATCAAGCATTAAGCGATGTAAGAAAGGTAATTCAGCAACAATTTGATTCTCTTGAAGAAGAAATCTATGCTTTAGAAAAACCCCTACGTTAAAAAGATGAATAAACCATGGTTATTAATAAAGTAAGGGAAACGATAGTAAAAGAGACGATGAGAAAAAGGGCAGCCACAGGAAGATTTGGTTACCCTTTTTGTGTCTCAATTAATATAAAGTGTACCGACAATGCTACTATTTAGCAGCACAAAAGAATGAACCTGCCTATCCTTCCCTCCACACATTTTCTTCAATAATAGATTTTCGAGAAGTAGAGTAAAGCGCACATAGAATAGATAAGACGACGATTAGGCTTCCCACCCATGGATTCCAATCGATCGAGCCCCACGAAATAACCAGTCCACCAATCCCAGAACCGACAGTTACTCCTACGTGCATCGCAGAAGTGTTCATCCCGATACTCACATCCCCATTAGTCGGATCACTATGAATAAGATAGTTTTGAACTGCAGGAGAGATCGTCCAGCTTAGACAGCTCCAAATCATCATAAATGGAAGAAATAAATACAGAGAACGGGTCATGAAAGGCAAACTAAATAAAAAGACGAGAAAGAGCGATGGGATGAGGACAACAGCTTGCCTCGGTCCCAGGCAATCCGAGAGCCATCCCCCAAGGTACCCGCCACTGATCGCTGCCACACCGAAAAATAATAAGACAAGACTCATGATATTCCCGGAAATTTGTAATTCCTGTTGAACATAAGGGGTTAAATAAGCAAATAAGGTAAAGTGGCCGCCAATCATCAAGACAGAGATAAACTGACCGCTAAGCATTTTCATATTTTTTAGTTGAAGCCAATATTTTTTCAAAGGAACGGTTGGCTTTGGTGCGATTCTAGGTAAAGCAAGCGGTATAAACAGAGCGAGATAGAATGCAAGCATAGAGATACATACAAATGGTGCTCGCCAGCTAAAAAAATTACTTAACAGTACGCCAAAGGGAACGCCAAGAGCCAAAGAGCCGCTAATGCCCATAAACACAAAGCCAATCGCCCTTCCTTTATGTGAATCAGGAACAATGCTGGTTGCTATCGTAGTAGCTAATACAATGATTAAAGAACAACTTGCCGCAGAGACAATACGTATGACGAACAGTAGGGAATAGCTTGTGCTCATCGCCGCAACTATGTTGCTTATAGCGAAGATAAAAAGCGTCCATTGAAGCAACTTTCTACGTTCTAAAGATGCAGTCCATGATAATAGGAAAGGAGCACAAATAGCAAAAAAAATGGAAAAGATGCTCGTTAACTGACCAGCGGCACTAACAGAGACATGAAGATCACTGGCAATGAAGGAAAGGGTTCCAACAATAATATTTTCATCTAATCCTGCCGCAAATGCCGTGAAGGCCAATAAGTATACACGGTAGTTCATATTGTAAGCGTTTTCTCCTGTTGTATTTTTGTAATTATCAGATATTATCATATCTGTTATTGGAAAAATATACAATCTTATGTTTGAATAATATTTACCTATAGGAGTAATATTTAGCATCTGGACAGTGAAGCATAACTTGGCCGTAAAATAAAGTTTAGTTGAGTGGCTAAGTTACACTTAATATTTTGAAAGGGTAACGTGGTTGGAAGTAGGAGAGATGGGGAAAGAAGAGGGGGGATACGCCTTGCGCCCCGGCAGAAGAAAGGCGGACGTGTTTGTTCCGACCGCTCCCGCCCACCATCCTTCCTTCTTTTCTTACCTCCCACCACAAGAATATGTACATTTATATAAGGTTACAGGTATTAAACCAGCAGAAGAACTTTTGAAAGAAGCACAAGAAATTCATAAAGAAAATCGATATTACCTACATAAATGCTCCAGCAGAAAAAACGAACTTACCTGATAAAACTTTTGATGTTTTTACAGCCGTTCGAGCATGGCATTGGTTTGACCGTTTGAAAACAATTACTGAAATAAAACGAATGATAAAAGAAAAAGGATACTTGGTTGTCATGGATTCCGGATTTATTTCGAATGAGAGTAGAGTGGTTTATGAAACGCTCAATATTATAAAACGGTTTACATCAGACGGAATATTACGAAGTGCCGATTCAAAAGCTGAAGCAAAAGAATTTAAAAACGGATTTCCTTCTTCCTGGTTTAATGAATGGGAAAAGGCTGGATTTCACCTAATAGATAGTTGGAACAAGATTATACGGCTCATTTTTCACACGAAGGATGGCGTGGTCGTGTACGGGCTCTTTCTTGGCTTGCTGCAATGGATGACAAAAAAAGAAAATGTGTTGATAACGAGTTAGAAAAAAGACTAAACGAAGGTTTTGCTAATGAAGAATTACTTATCCCTCATCGTTGCTCGATTGTGATTTTAAAGAGCTTTTAATTACTATAACGTCCGATAACATCCACGCTTTCTTGCAACCAACCATTTCCTTGGGTATACTTTATGTAGCAAAATAAAACGATTGCTGTTGCAAAAATAAACAAAGGAGGCGGGAGGCGAAATGGCTCGCATACTTGTGATAGCTCCTTCTTCTGGACTCAAAGAGCTGTTCATTGAAGCAAGTTTAAAATTGCAGCAAGAAATAACCGTAGAAATCGGAAAGGAACAGGAAGGACTAACAATTGCCCAAGAGCAAGAAAAGAACGGGTACGATGTCATTATTAGTCATGGTGCTACGGCACGACTGCTGCATCAGCATTGCCGCCTGCCTGTCGTGGAAGTTCATACTTCCGGCTATGATATGATTCGAACACTTACACTCTTGCAAGGATTTCCGGGAAAAATCGGAATTCTGGGAAGCGATAGCATCTTACAGGGGGCCGAAACCATTGGAACACTGCTTGCGATGCCGCTCGCCTTTTTTCCGGTCGAGCAAGAAGAGGAGCGACTCCCTGTGGTACAACAAGCCGCGTCTCAAGGGATTCAAGCGATCGTCAGTGATATCATAGGACAGGCTGAAGCGGCAAGCTACGGTGTGCATGTGCTCGCAATTATTCCCGGACAAGAAGCGGTAATAAGCGCATTGAAAGAGGCTAAACGATTAGGGGC
The DNA here is from genome assembly GCF_001274715.1 of Aneurinibacillus migulanus. Lineage (GTDB taxonomy): Bacteria > Bacillota > Bacilli > Aneurinibacillales > Aneurinibacillaceae > Aneurinibacillus > Aneurinibacillus migulanus. The sequence goes on from NZ_LGUG01000004.1 coordinate 3,017,258, forward strand.
AGCTATCAGCCGTACAAAACAACAACACATGCTTCTTACTGGCATCCTGAGTGAATATGAGGATGCCATCGTAGCCGTTAATGATAAAGAGGTCATTCAACTGGTAAACAAAAAGGCGGAATCATTACTTAATATCGAAGCAGAGCAAGTCATGGAAAATTTAGCAAGTGAGATGCACCCGCTATTACGGTTTGCTGACATGATTAAGGCACAAAGTTCTCCGATAGAAGAAGTACATAGCGTAGCCGGTCAAAATATGCTGGTCAAAAAACGCCTACTATACCTTGATGGAAAACCTATCGGTGCTGTAGCTATCTGCAAGGAAATGAGCGGGCTTAGACAGTTGGAAAACCGTATGTCTCATCTCTCTTTCACACCGCAGCAGAGCCGGGTGCATTTCCCTCATCTTATTGCTACTACGGAAGAAATGGGGGAGACAATTGAAACAGCACGCCTTTTCAGCAAGCATGACACCCCCATCCTTGTCTACGGCGAAAAGGGAACGGGGAAACAAAGTCTAGCAGAAGCGATCCATAACGAGAGTTCACGGCGGGAGGGCCCTTTCCTTGTACTTGATTGTATGGCAATTGACGAAGGAATGGCAGAAGAATTATTTGAGGAAGCCGGGGAAGAAGGTACGAACATCTTCACTCTAGCAAAAGGTGGCACATTGTATTTGCAAGATGTGGGCAGCATGCCGCTCGTACTGCAAGACAGACTTATTCATCTCTTGCAGCGCTGTTACTCTATGGAACAGATAGACCATCTACAATCTTCCGCGTCTTCTCCCAGGCTAATTGCCGCCCATTTCTGCGATTTGAAAAGCGAAGTGGAAGCAGGTAGATTTCGAGAAGAGCTATACCGTCTTCTGCATGGCGGCGTTCTCCGTCTTCCTCCGTTGCGTGAACGCAAGCAAGACATTCCTGAACTCATTCGCTGGTTTATCGTTTCCTTTAATATGCAGGAAGGCAAACAAATCGTAGGCGTTCGACCCGAGGTTACCGCACGTTTGAAGGAAGCTCCCTGGCCTGAAAACATCCGCCAACTAAAAGATGTAACAGAGAAACTGTGTCGTGCCGCCACCGGGTTGTTTATCGAAGGTGAAGAAGCAGAAGCGACGATACAAGAACTGTTTACCGTACCCGAACCTACAGAAAGACGAGAGCCAGAGCCGTCCGAACTAAGAGTCGAGGAAAGGGTACATAAGGAAGAAAGAAAACAGACGCTCCCCTCGGAAAACGTGGGAAGTGGCATTGATATAACCGGAAAAACACTGGAAGAGTTGGAAGTAGAAATTATTCTGCGTGTTCTTAAGGAGGAAAACAATAATCAATCCCAGGCCGCTAAGCGTTTGGGGATTAACCGAACTACTTTATGGCGAAAGATCAAGGAATAGAAGGGTTCTTATTTTTCATTTAGACAGGGCGAATGTTTCGCTCTGTTTTTTGTTTCAAAATGAATCATAACGACACTTATTTGTCTATTTATGAAACATAATTTATATGTGTTGCAGATTAATTATTTTATGTTCAAAAAAGAAACTGTGATGATTAATTATGCGACATTTTTGTTTATTATTGCATCAGTAACCTCTGTTAAAAAGGACTTTCTGCAAGGTTATCGAAAACAGTTGTAATGAAATTTGATACAATTCCCTAATTAAAGAGGTGGGCAGATGAAGCAAAAAAAAATCGTGGTTACACGGAACATTCCTGAAGAGGCGATGGCATTGCTTAAGGAACACGGCAATGTATACGTTTGGGATTCCGTAGATAATGTGATTCCGTATGAAACACTCGTGGAAGAAATAAAGGACGCCGCTGCATTGTATACAATTGTAGGCGACCGGATTGACAAGAACTTGCTGGACCATGCGCCGCATTTAGAGGTCATTAGCACGATGGCGGTCGGTTATGACAATATTGATGTAGCTGAAGCCAGGCGACGAGGTATACCGGTTGGTCATACACCTGGCATCTTAACAGAGACAACTGCTGATTTGACGTTTGCATTATTAATGGCAACTGCTCGCAGACTCGTAGAGAGCTCGGACTACTTGCGCCAGGGACAATGGAAGAGTTGGAGCCCGATGCTTTTAACAGGACAGGATATTTACGGGGCTACGCTTGGTATTATCGGAATGGGACGCATTGGAGAAAGCGTAGCACGGCGTGCAACCGGATTTGATATGAAGATTCTCTATCATAATCGGAGCCGGCGGCCAGAAGTAGAAGAGACGCTGGGTGCCGTATATTGCTCGATGGAAGATCTGCTGAAGAAGTCTGATTTTGTTGTACTTCTCGCACCCGCATCTTCTGAAACACGTCATCTCATGGGTGAAGCGGAATTTAAACAGATGAAGCCAAGTGCCGTGTTTATTAACGCTTCACGTGGCAGTAACGTAGACGAAGAGGCACTATATAATGCGCTCCGAACTGGAACGATATGGGGCGCTGGCCTCGATGTATTCGAAACCGAGCCTGTAGCATCAGACCATCCATTGCTTTCGCTTCCAAATCTGGTAGCCTTGCCGCACATCGGAAGCGCCAGTATCCATACAAGAATCAAGATGGCCGTACTCGCAGCCCAAAACCTCATCGCAGGCTTGCGAAAAGAGCCGCTTCCGTTTGAAGTAAAAACGAAGTAAGCAGTTCATTCTTAAGATAGTATGTTTATATGAAGCAGCCCGCTTTGCCAGCTATAAAAAGGACGGGCTGTTTGTTATTGCCAACTCCATTATTTAGCTAGAGTGGTATTTTGTATTATACTAGGGGAAAATACGGCAAACCAAGAGGGGGGAAATACATGCCCTATCAGACTAAGCCATATCCCGAATGGTCGTGGTCTCTATCACGCGACCAAATGTTTCATGCTTGCAAGCGTCAATATTTTTACCATTATTACGCTTCACACGGCGGATGGCTTCTGAGCGCGCCACCGGACGCACAAACGACGTACCGTCTAAAAAAACTGACCAATCTTTATCTGGTTTTGGGCGACGCGGTACATACGGCCGCGCAAAAGCTGATTACTCTGCGTGAACAAAATAGGACATATCCGACAAAAGAACAAATCGTTACATACATACGCGGCGCATTGAATACTGCCTATCAGGATTCCAAAAAAAAGGCGGAGTGGTGGGGATATCCTAAACAATATACAATGCTTCATGAAATGTATTATGGGGGAGAACTGCCACGCGAGCGCGTGGAAGCTGTAGGCAACCGTATTGCGGTATGCGCGGAACATTTATTGATGAGCGAGAGCTGGCGTGAGATTCGCGATGCAGACAACATTACGATTCTTGAAGTCGAGAAGTTAAACGACTTTATCGTTAACGATAAAAAAATTTATGTCAAACTGGATGCATTGTACCGGCGCGGCGATGGAACATACGTTATCGCTGACTGGAAGACAGGAAAAGTGGCGGAGAAAAACGAAGAACAATTGCGGCTTTACGCCTTGTATCTCCATGAATACTATGGGGTACCTCTTACTCACATCGAAGTACGGACCGAATATTTGCTGGACGGATTTTGTATGCGCAGCGTTCTGACCGAAGAAGATGTGGACATTATTCGACATAAAATTTCTGCTAGTGTGCGAAGCATGGAAAGCTATCTGGATGACACATATTATAATCGGCCGCTTCCAATAGAACGATTCGCTGGAGCAGGGGAGACAAGTGTATGTGGAATGTGCAATTTCCGCCAGGTCTGCACAGAGAAGCAATAGAGTGAAAGGAGAAGATGAAGGGTGATAGTTGGAGAACTTAAAGAGATTGTTCGCCATCCTGTGAAGTCTTTTCGTGGCGAAAGTGTCCAGAATACAACGATTGAATCCTACGGCTTGTATGGGGATCGTAGCCACGCGTTTTTAGATCAGACGCGTCCTGGTTACTTTTTAACAGCAACCCAATTTCCGGCTATGATTGGGTATTGCGCTGAATTTATCGGACAGGAAAATCCGAATGAATTTCCGGCCATACAAATTACCACTCCTGATGGAAAAACATATCTCTGGGGTGACAAAGAACTCACGCTAGAGCTTGAGGAACGAAGTGGCAGAACGATTTCAACCATACAATACGATCCGAAAGAAGTACCGTTAGGGGCAATTGAAGAGGAACACGTATTGCTGACAACAGATGCATCACTTGCCCAGCTGGAAAAACTCTGGGGAGGAAAAGTAGACAATCGGCGCTTCCGACCTAATCTACTTATTTCTCTAGACAAACCTGTTCCTTTTGTAGAAGAATCGTGGTTTGGAAAACGGCTGCAAATAGGAGAGGCGGAGCTGGAAGTGAAACGACACTGCGAACGCTGCATGATTATCACGATTAATCCTGACACATATGTGCAGGATTCTTCTCTGCTGAAAACGGTTGTGCAGGAAAGGCAGAATCATTTTGGCGTATATGCCTCTGTAATCAAACCAGGAAAAATCAATGTCGGCGATAAGATTCATGTAGTGGATCATTTATAGCGTAGGAAGAGAAGATGATTTCAAGAGAACAAGTAGAGAATAACCAGATATGGCTTTACGTGGTAATGATCGGTATTGCGGCTGGCATTGGTCTTACATGGCCGGCATTTAGCACGACATTGGATTGGACGATTTCTTTTATTCTTGCGATTTTGCTTTACGGAATGTTCACCCAGATCCCTTTTCTCCGGCTAAAAGAGGCGCTTTCCAATCAGCGTTTTACTTATGCACTACTTACAGTGAACTACCTTATCATTCCTGCCCTTGTTTGGACATTGACGCGCTTTCTTCCGGACCATCCGTCTTTGCTGCTGGGAATTTATCTTGTCCTGCTTACACCGTGTATTGACTATGTTATTGTGTTCACGCATCTCGGGAAAGGAGACGAGAAGCTTATCCTCGTCTCGACCCCAATTCTTTTTATTACGCAGATGGTTTTTCTTCCTATATACTTATGGATATTTATGGGGGAGCAAGCCGCCAAAATCGTTAGTATTCAACCGTTTCTTGAAGCATTTTTCGGTCTTATCGTACTTCCGCTGGCACTTGCGCTTGTTACACAACTATGGGCAAAGCAGAAGCCTATCGGGGAAAAATTCCTTGCTGCTACAGCTTGGCTCCCGGTGCCCTTTATGGCTATAACGCTTTTTGTGGTTATCGCATCTCAAATTGGAAGATTGTACGATTCCTTTGCCTTGATTAGCCAGGTGATTCCTGTTTATATGGCATTCATGGTTATCGTACCGCTTTTGGCCCGTCTGATTGTCCGTATGTTCCGCCTCGATCCCGAGTCCGGACGTGCGCTTATCTTCAGTGCCGGAACACGTAACTCCCTCGTCGTGCTTCCGTTTGCCCTGGCTTTACCTGATCCTATGAATCGATTGGTGTCTGCCGTCATTGTTACTCAGACGCTCGTCGAACTTGTTGGTGAATTGGTTTATGTTCGTCTGATACCACGGGTAATTTTACGGGACGCTGTCATGGTAGACAAGCAAAAATAAGAGATGGATGACACTATGGATTATTGACAAAGGTAAAGACTGTAGTAATTGTATATTTCGGAAAGAAAGAGGAGGGGGTTCATAATGAGTCCGAAAGAAAATGTAGAACATATAATACAAAACTTTATAGTAGCAGAACCGGAAAATTGTCATAGCATTAAAAATAACCTTATTCTAGCAGTAAATACTCCAATAGCGGCAACGGAAGCTACATCCTTACTTATTTCTTACATCATAAATATAGGACACGAAATGGGGAACAATGGCTTTTATAAAACAGTACATAGCCCTGAACGTATGGTTATGATTTTGGAAGTACTGCATGAATGTCTCACAGCAGGAGCGGATTTTGAGCCTGTTATTTCACCCATATCACGCCTTCTTCATCTAGATCGAAAGGAACGTGAAAAATCACAAACTGAACTATATCTGCAGTATCGTGTAGCTGCTCTTTTAAACGAAGCACTTCGTATGGGGATAGCTTTTCCGAAGGAAGCAATAAATCGAATCCTATCTCCTCATTACTTCAGTGACAAACAAACGAAAGAGTATATATGTAGTATTTATTGGAGTCTTGCGGAGCAAGGTGTCGATATATCATGTAAGATTAATGATCTTATTACAATTTTTCGTAATAAAGAAACGCCTACATTAGAAAACAATTCACTTTCCGCTCTGTGGGCAGCTGTACGTAAAGGATTTTTTGATTCACACATACCAGATAGTGATAAGACCTGTCGTGTATGGCTATGGCATCTAGTGACTACATGTACATGGAAGCTTAAAACCAAGTATGAAGAAATCACTCGATTAGGTTCTGTAGGATGTCTGATTGAAACAGCAAGGAGATATCCACAAACACAGAGTCTTATTTTAGAATGTATGGAAAAATGGGGAATACGAGAGCCAAAACGTCCTAGAACTGATTTTCATCATGATTTGGTTGTACTCTTCTCACTTTGTAAAGATAATCCGGGAACTACATGTTTACCTGCTAATTATACAATTACTAAAAAACTGGACTCTTGCATTTTTCCGTCCGATCCCAAAAATGGGCATACGGGTGGCGTAAAAGAATAAAATGTAACGATTACGAGGATAGTCTTAGATTTTTAAGCACTTCAACCAGAGGTTTTTGTGCCCATCCTTGTTCATAGGCATACAAAATGAGCTGCCCCATACAGTCCTTTCGAATACGACGTACCACATCTCCTAATGTGAGCGACGGCGAATGGCGTTTTCCTTTCGCCTGTTCAAGCGCAAGAAACGTATACGCCAGAAACTGAATCGTCCAAAATCGTTCGATCCCTTTGTGCGAAAGGTGCTGGTACTGATCGAAACCAAGCAACTCCTTAAAGTACCGATACCCAACTTCGATTTGCCAGCGTACGGCATAGTGGCGCAGGACGGTCACGACATCCAGGCTGGTATCCGTACACAGTAGGCAAAACGGTAGTTTTTTCGGGTCAAACTTGTCTTCCCAGGACAGAAACACACGCACATTTTCCATGTTGCTCAGCGGTCCTTCATACGCGTACACCTTATACGTCTGACCGTCTACGGTAACGGGGCAGAGGTCAGTCGGGCGAAGAATGGTGGACGCAAATGTGGACGTTTTGATTTTCATCCCAAACGGAGCGATCATTCGATTCGAGCGAAACGCACCAATGACATGAAATCCCTTTTTGGTACAGGCATCGATCAGCTTTTTACTGGTGTACCAGCTGTCGATCAGGACATATACGTGTTCATCTGGTGAAGAAGAATAGGTTTCAAGGAGTTCAATCGCCAGGTCATTTTTACTTTTGAACGGGACGTTTCGCTCTTTGCAGTCTTCCTTTCGAAAATAGGAACGAAAATCCCAGGCAACCGAGAGATCATCCGTTACCACATGAGCCGTCACGAGCGAATGAGACCAGACCGATTTTCCTTCTGAATGAGAATAATGAAAATCGAGACCCTCCATTTTCACAGTGGAACGTTCTTTTTTACATTGTGTGTCGTCTAGAATCAGGAACGTAATCGGACGTGTATCTCCCCATTTGGCACGCGTCTGGCGAATGGTTTCCATCAAATAGGAAAGCCGCTGCTTCGTAACGTATTGGGGGTTCCAAGGAGATTCCTGTAAAAAGCGAGTCATACAACTAAGGTCGCGATCATGGTTGGATGATCGTCGAATTTGGCTGATGTTGACTCGGCCCTCGCAAAGAATGATGCCATGAAGAAAAGCAAGCAAATGTCGGTGTTGTGGCTTCGATAAGAGTAAATTCAGCGCAAAAACAAACTTGACGATAGAAGAGTGAAAAGTTACCATAAAAGTGGACATTCTCCTTTTGAGTGGTTTTAGGTGTGGTAGCCCAAACTTCTATAAAAGGTCGGAATGTCCTTTTTTATTGCTCATTTTTCGACAAATTTTTTACAAGAGTCCAGTAAAAAAGGGATTATGATGACATAATACCCGATTTAGGGCTCCTCACTTTAACCATTAAGGATTTTTTCTTCGGAGAAGGTGGAAACACCGGGCCTTTTCAAGTTGGATGGAAAATAAATGTTTACGAGGAATTTTAAAAAATTTCCAGTCTCGTGTATAAAATCTTAGTCTACGAGGAATTGTAAGACTGTTATTACCTACACTTTACTATACAGGAGGCATTCTACTATGGCTCAACAACAGAGCAGAAATACCAACAATCTGGTTGCACCGCAAGCACGCGCTGCATTGGATATGATGAAATACGAAATTGCTGCTGAATTCGGCGTACAGCTTGGCCCGGATACAACTTCCCGCCAAAATGGTTCCGTAGGTGGCGAAATTACCAAGCGTCTTGTACAAATGGCTGAACAACAGCTCAGTGGACGTTATCAGTGATCCATCTGTGCATAAGTACTAACTTGTAGCGATTGCATAACAGCCAACCCCTCCAGCCTACATTGTGGAGGGGTTTTATGTTGTTGATATTGCGTTATATAACATTGCTTTACTACCGATTTATCAGGGGGATGCTATCCAATTCTCGGATCTTTTTCGTTATGATATATATACCTATATACATCTGACTTTATAAATGTACATATTCTTGTGGTAGGAGGTAAGAAAAGAAGGAAAGGCGGTGGGCGTATCCACCCTCTTCTTTCCTACATGGCAGTAGGATGGACCGGCTTTGTACCAGACGCCTGCAAACAAACACAGCTTCACATACCGGAGAAGATCGCGCCATATCTTTGGGGATGGCCTAACCGTTTTCTTAAACGAATGGAGCAAGCTGGTACGCGTGTCGTTATCGTTGGTGGCAGTGGTGATTTCTCACGCGGATTTGATACCACAGAAGACATTGACCGTTTGCCGTCCGGTTTTGCAGGAATCATCTGGACCAATCGCATCGACCGAATCGCGCCACTAATCAAACAAAGAACACCCAGTAGTACACCGTATACAAGTATAAACTTCTAACAAACCTTTTGATCACACCGTTCAGATGAGCGGTGTTTTTTTTCATTGGAATACATAATTTGCACGTTTCATATCTTGACGACAAAATATTAGGTGTTGTTTAATAAAATTAGTTAACACCTAAAAAATATAGGTGTTACATACACATGTATAACTTCCGTCTTTACACCATAAAAATGCCTATAGGTATAAAAAGGAGGAACATCATGCTGGAATGGGTGTTACGAAACGTCATGGCCGAAAAAGGCATCTGGTCAGGTGCTGCGCTTAGACGTCTATTAAAGGAAAAAGCCGGATATGACCTATCTGCGCCTTCAATTAGCGCGTTGCTAACCGGTCAGCCGAAACAAATGAAGGCTGAAACACTGGATGCCCTATGCACGGCGCTGGAGTGTACGCCGAATGATTTATGGGTTCATACGCCTTCCCCAAAAATGAAGGAAGCATAACCTGGAAGGAGAGGATACATTCGTGTCACAAAAAAGGATTTTGCCGTTTGGCGACCCCATTCTGCGCAAAAAAAGCAAACCTGTTGATGAAATTACGCCAAAAATTATCAAACTGCTTGATGATATGACAGATACGTTATATGCGGCTGACGGGCGAGCAGGTCTGGCAGCTCCGCAGGTAGGGATATTACGCAGAGTGATTGTTATGGATTGCGGGGATGGGTTAATTGAGCTAATTAATCCAGAAATTATAAAGATGAGTGGTGAGCAAACGGGTTCGGAAGCTTGCCTGTCCTTCCCTGGTTACGCAGGCATCGTAAAACGGGCCAACCATGTGATGATTAAAAGTATGAATCGGAGGGGAGAAACCTTTTTTCTTGAAGGTAGAGGCTTTCTTGCTCGTTGCATTCAGCATGAAATCGATCACTTGAATGGAATTCTGTTTATTGATCACGTGCAAGGAAACGCGCTATACCACGAAGAAACCCGGCAAAAAATCGATTTATTCGATGTCATTCGTTTATCGAACCAGCATGTATAAAAAACAATTATCAAACTGCTGGAAAACAAATAATACAAAAAAGGAGGCACGAGTAACAATGAAAGCTGCCTGCCGACGATGCTTGACATCTGTCGACAGGCGCAAGATAAGCTAGATCACATCTGTTGATTATCCATCCGACGCCCGTTTAGGGCATGATGTGGTGGCTATCCACTCTGGATCGTACTGGATAATCAACACCCTTGAAGCTAGGGATGAGAAGTAGGGCATGTGCTCGTCATTCGTCCCGATGGGTATACCGCTTTTCATCAAGCGCTGTAGCCCGGGACAAATCGTCGAGAAGCTGAAGCGTTGGCTACAGTCTATTAACGAATAATCGGAACGTTATTTGTCATTTCATGCATCTTTTGTTTCTGATACTCCTAAATACTCTATTGCCATTGCGATGAAGAAGCGGATCGATGCTAGGTATTTATCGACTTCTACCCATTCATCCGGCTGATGTGCCATTGTCGGTTCTCCCGGTCCATAGATAAATGTTGGCACATGCAAGTGAGGTGCAAACACCGAGCCGTCCGTAAAATAGCGCACGCCTTTAGGTTCTAGAGACCGCTCAATATGCTTGCGAGCACAATCGACAGCAAGCTGGACGAATGTATCTTCTGAATCGGTTGTAAGAGGTGGCATGTCATTAGCAATCCGAATATCATAGGAGGCGCCTGCCATATCGCAAAGCTGGGCTAGTCTCTCGCGCAATTGCTCGACAATTTCGTCGTGATTCTGACCGGGAACGGTACGGATATCGAGTGTACACGTACAACGATCCGGAACAACATTCGTTTTAATGCCGCCTTGAATCGTACCGATATTCATGGTCGGTCCACCAAGCAGGGGATGTTCGTTATATTCAAATTCGTGTGCATCCAATTCGCTGATAAACCGAGTAAGAGTCTGAATAGCATTCACCCCTTGCTCCGGCATAGAGCCGTGCGCTGTTTTCCCGTAAACAGTAACCTCTATCCACAACGCACCTTTATGAGCACAAAAAATCTCATTGGCACTTGGTTCGGAAATAACCATAGCTGTCGTATCGTCTATTTGACCTTTCTGTACAATCTGTTTGGCGCCAAAGCAATCTACTTCCTCACCGACTGTGCCGACGAAACGCAGCGTGCCACCCAGCTTGATTCCTGCACGCTGGAGACATTCAAGCGCCAGTACCATAGCCGCCACACCGGCTTTCATGTCGGTTGTTCCACGGCCATACATGCGACCATCTACCACATCACCACCGAACGGAGCATGCTTCCACTCCACTTCCCCTATAGGCACTGTATCGAAGTGACCGCTGTAAGCGAGGACTTTGTCTGTCCTTGCTTGCTGTCCGGTCCTATAAGTAGTTGTAGCGCCGGAGAGTGCAGCAAACAAATTCGTTCTGTCCGGTGCCACTTCATCCAATTCTACAGAAACACCTGCACTAACCAGCCTGTTTTCAATCGCTTCTGCTACCGCTTTTTCTGCACCGGGTGGATTCACGCTATTGATACGAACTAACTTCTGCAGAAATGCGATCGCATCCTGTTCATCGATATATGCACATGCTTTGTCAACTAGGTTCACTTCTGTTAAAGCCACGTGACATCATCCTTTCGTCTTTTTTACATTTTCACTTTACAGTACTGATTCCTCCTTCGCCGTTATGGTGCTGATTTCCTCCATCTTTCAGTAGCATCGATACAGTTACAAATATCCGTTTTCGATATATAGTAAAATGAAAAAAACACGGAATGAAAAACATGGAAGCGTGTCTTTTTCCAACCGCTCCCGCAACGGGACACGAACCGACACCCGTTTGAGGCACGGTGTGGTGGCTGGATAGTATTGGATAATCAACACCCTTGATAGCGAGAAATATATTGGATGGATTACAGCCGTGCATCCAGAAAAGAAACAGTGCAATATCACAACATTAGATGGGAAGGTACTAAAAAGAGATACGGATTAAAAAGTTGTAACTTAGTTTGGGGATTAAATAAAATTTATTAGTTATAGAGGGGAGGAATCTGCTCCGGATTGTTATGATTTTTCGGAGCAGGATACATTTTTATGTGTTTACTTTTATTTTCTTACAAATCTCATCCTTCATATCCGTTACTCATTGGGGCAAACCGGGATGAATTCTATCAACGTCCTACTACCTCAGCTGCTTTCTGGGAAGATTATCCGAACGTACTAGCAGGTCGTGATCTGGAAAAAGGGGGTACCTGGATGGGAGTGAACCGGGATGGGAAATTCGCAGCACTAACCAATTACCGAAATCCCTTACACAATCGTCCCGATGCTGCATCACGCGGCTATTTGGTCAGCGAGTACCTAACAGGGAATACCGATCCGCTCGTCTATTTAGAAAAGGTGAAGCAAGAAAAGGAGAGGTACAACGGATTTAATTTATTAATCGGGGATATAAACAGTCTATACTACTATGCACCGATGACAGACGAAATCGTGGAAGTCGCGCCTGGTATTCACGGATTAAGTAATGATGTGTTGGACACGCCCTGGCCCAAAGTAAAAAAAGGCACTAAACGTCTAGAAGAAACCTTACAGAAACAAAGTGTGGAAGCAGAAGAGATATTCCATATTCTTATGGATGCCGAACAGGCTGAGGAAAAGGAATTACCTGAGACAGGAATAGGAAAAGAGATGGAGCGTATTCTTTCTCCTTTATTTATCGCAAGTCCCGGATATGGCACCCGTTCCATGACGGTCCTTTCTATAGATAACGATAATAATGTTATGTTTACTGAAAAATCGCTAATAACTGAGACGATGGAGTGGAGGTCTGCTTATTTCTCCTTTTCGGTCATTTGAATGCTTGTCCAGTCTGCGAATGTGGAAATAATGATTAGAATCGGTATTAGGGGGACTAAAGGATGGGAAGAGAAATACAATTTGATGATGAAAGTGTAACTTTAAAATTGAATGGGGCAACAGGGTTTTTTGCTCTAAAATTCAAATTAAAAATACCTTATAACACAATCAAAAGTGTATATGTTGATTATTTTGATGCTCCACAATGGATGCTTCGGATGCCTGGAACTTCTATTTCGGCACTTAATATTTTTGAGGGAAGCTTTAAATATGCTGATGAATGGTACTTTCTTTCCTACGAGAACAGAGTTCCTATGTTAATCATCGAATTAGAAGAACATGAAAAATATAAGTATGTGATATTTGAGATAGATGATCCCACAGATGTTGCATCACATATCCGAAAGCGCATAAGGGAACTGTAAGATCCTCTCGCTACTTTACATAGCGAAGTTGCCCGACTGTTTGAAATTCCTACAGCAATAGAAAGAATTAGTGTTTACATCGTTTAAAAACTAGAACGCACGGAACTAACGCTAATCGTTAGTTCCGCAAATTTTTCTCTTAATTAAGTTTTTTTGATGCCTTTATAATCATAAGGGTACTGTTTGTTATCATTATGCTTATGAATCAGATCGAACATCTCATTCTGTCATACACGCCGGTTAGTTCGCTGCTTCACAAATACTTTACTTTTACTGACACTTTTGGATGTAGCAATATAGACACCCATCAACACCATAATCATTCCAAGTATTTGTTTCCATGTAATCGTTGAGCTGTATAGCATAACGGAGAATAATGTTGTAACAATTGGAGTTAGATTTAGGTAAATACTTGTTTTACTTGCTCCGATTTGTTCTACTCCTTTATTAAAAATGATATATCCAATAAGCGTTCCGCATACAACCATATAAAACATCTCTAGCCATCCTTGTAATGATAAAGACGGAACAGTTTCCCATCCTCCTTCAAAAAACGAACTAATTGCAAGAAAAATAGAGCCTATCAAGGTCATAATTGTAGTTGCGAATAATGGAGACACATCTATCATAACTGCTTTCCCAACTAAACTATAAAGCACCCCGCATGTTAATGCTGCAATGAATAGTAAATCCCCTTTATTAAATGACAAGGAAAGAAACGTATCTAATGAACCCTTCGTAATTACAATAATAACACCTATTAGTGATAGAACTAAGCTAATTCCTATCTTACTACTCCAAGTTTCTCTTAAAAAAAGAACAGCTCCTAACGTAACAAATACGGGCATTGTGGCTATAATTAATGACCCGTTAATTGCAGAAGTATAATTGAGACCTAAAAAGAAGAATGCATTGTAACCAAAAATACCGGTCAATGATACAAGTAGTAAGCCTTTCCATCGTTTTTTCAACACGTTTATATTCCATTCGGATTTGATTGTTACATAAATCATTAAGATGATTCCAGCTAGTGCAAAACGAATGGTTGCAGCAACAAGAGAAGGGATTTCTGTAACTACATGCTCTGCTGTTGAAAACGATCCTCCCCAAAATAAAGGAACGAATAGCATGAGCAAATATATACTGTTCCATTGATTTTTTTTCTTATTGTCCATATTTTAGTCCTCCTAACTACACTATTTATATTTATAAGTTTAAACTTTTAAACATAGTTATCAAAAAAAAAAATTAAAGACCTGTTTCAATTGCTAACATCAAGTCTTTAATTTGTGTCAAGAACTCTTTAGCACTTAAAGAATAGAATTTCTCATTGCCACTCTTGTTAAAAGTAATCAAACCTGCTTGTCTCAATATCTTTAAATGATGAGAAACAGCCGGTCTTGAAATTTCCATTCTTTCTGTTATTTGATTCACATTTAAGCTATCCCGCTCAAGTAAAAGCATGATGATTTGTTGACGGTTAACATCCCCTAAAGCTTGAAATATAGGAGTTGCTAATCTAAATTTTTCTAAAATAAGTTCTCTATTTTTACAATTATAATGTTCCATACTATTCATCCTTATATGTTCAAACTTTTAAACATATTTATTCTGCTCTAATGATTATGATTTGTCAAGTTACAGATAAATCAGTTTTTCATAAAATCAGCTGAAGAACCTGAAAGAACGGGACGTACAGTGGAGTGGGGGAACGGGGGTAATTACCCCCTTCTACGTAATTAACACAAGAACAAGAACAATAAGAACGAGGAGTATAAAGATAACGAGATTTACGTGAAGTGCATTCATGTATGAATTCCTTCTTCCTTTTACGTAAAAGTCGATATTATATTATGTGAATGATTTGAGACAAGTGTTAGGCAATTGCCCTTCTTAAAGTCTTACTGTCCAGTAATCTCCATTATATAAAAAGCAACCTTTGTTAAACTAAAGCTGACTTTAATTCGACAGAAAGATTATATAAGAAAGTGGCAGCATATACATGAACATGCCCTATTTTTGGAGATGAGCTTATATATGCCGTTTTTTTCAAAAGCATTAGCGATTATTATAGGAAGCTTCATTTTAGCAATTGGTATTGACGTTTTTCTTTCTCCCATTGAAGTGTTAGACGGAGGATTTATTGGTATCGGTTTAATATTTAAGTATTTGTGGGGAATTAAAGCAGGTCTAACCATTATTATGTTTAGTATTCCTGTTCTTATATTAGGCTGGTTTAAGTATCGAAATTATTTCTACAATAGTGTACACGGAATGTTAATATCATCATTTATGATTGATTTATTACAACCACTGGAATATTATTTTGCTTCTTATGTTCAAATATCTCCACTACTAAGTTCTATTATAGGTGGAGCATTTATTGGTTTAGGTATTGGTATTATGCTCAGATATGAGACGAGCACAGGCGGCGCCGATCTATTAGCCCAATTTCTCACTAGCATTTTTCATATAAATGTAGGCGTTATGATTTTTATAATCGATGCAATTATAATAAGTCTCGGGGGACTACTTTTTTCTTCAGAAACCTTTTTTCTCTCTGGTGTGACGATTACAGCTGGAGGAGTGGTTACCAGCTTATGTACCTTAAAGCACACCTGTTGATACACCCTTGATAAATTATATAGTAAATCGTGGCTGCTACCTGGTGCTGGAATAAACCAGGATATTAACCAAAGGGACGGTAGCTAACTGGTGCACTTTTTTCGTTTTCCTGGCGCAGGCATTTCCAATCCAGAAGCATGGTGTTTCCTTTTGCGATTAAATCTTCAAACAAATATTACCGAATTGATTTCCTTCTTCCATTCGCTTGAAAGCTTGCACAGCTTTATCAAGTGGATATACTTGGTCAATCACAGGTCTGATACGGTGTTCCTCAATAAAATGAAGCATATCCTTAAATTCTTCCTTACTCCCCATTGAAGTCGCAAGGAAACTAAATTGATTGCGGAAAAAAAGTGATAAAGAAATTTCTACTTGGTCTCCTGTGGTTCTTCCAAATTGAACAATTCGTCCTCCGGGTCGTAACACAGATAGAAATTTAGGAAAGACGGCAGGACCAATACTATCAATAATCAAATCAACCAATTCACCTTTTAATGACTTGTTCCAATCACTATTACTGTAAATCGCATTGTCTGCTCCCATCTCTAACGCATGCTTTAGTTTTTCCTCGCTCCGTGAAGTCACCGTAACCTTTGCACCTATAGCTTTGGCCATAGTCAAAGCATAGGTAGCCACACCACCTCCAATACCGGGAATTAACACATGCTCACCTTTTCGAACTTGTCCCCGTGTAAATAAGGCCCGAAATGCAGTCAAGGCAGCCAAAGGAAGTACGCCGGCTTCTTCCCAAGAGAGGAAAGATGGTTTCTTTTCGACATTTTCAGCAGGAATAATCGCGCTTTCCGCAAACGTTCCATCAGTTGGAATACCCAATATTTCAAGGTTTTCTGGTACATTTGAAGCATGCATCCAATTGAGGGTTGGATTAATTATCACTTCATCTCCCACTTGGATATGTTGTACTCCATCCCCTACAGCTTCTACAATTCCAGCTCCATCGGATCCAGGAATTACAGGCTTATCTAGATCTTCTTTTCGCTCTTTCATAAGAAATAAATCACGATGGTTTAGTCCTGCGGCTTTAATCCGCACTTGGACATTACCGGGTTTTGGTTTATCCTTTTTGACATTTTGGATACTTATCCCGTTTATTCCACTTACTCCATAATGAATAACGGCTTTCACAATAAACTCCTCCTATCAATCAATCATATTTGTATTTAAAATAAGAACGAACCAAAGAACGGATTTCCTGCTCTATAATCATTTCCAGCATAAGGATTTTCCCTAAAGCGATATGTTATGATTAAATGAGCTTGGATATCTGCAAGATTATCAGAAAGCTAAGATAAGTGGAACTATCGTTATGTTTGAAGGGTATAACGAATGGTTATATCGATTGGAGTGAAACTGATGAATATAGAGTGGTTGCAAAGCTTTACAGAGGCTACCAAGAGAAAAAGCTTGTCCCAAGCTGCTAAAGCACTTAATCTTTCCCAACCTGCACTGAGCAAACATATTCGTAATCTGGAACATGAGCTTGACGTAGTATTGTTTCATAGGACCTCTTCCGGTATTGAACTAACGGAAGCTGGTGAACGTTTTCACAATCGAATTGTACCCGTTATCGCTGAACTAATCACGATTCGCCAAGAATTACGGCAATTTCGCCAAACTACGCCTATAGCTATAGGTAGTCTGCCTAGTTTAGCAACTTACTATTTACCTTCAAGGATCCAGGGGCTTCGACTTTTGGACCGACCAATGACATTAATGATTCAAAACACATCCGGGGAACTGGTGCAATCATTACAGGAAGGAAGACTCGATGCAATTTTTGTTGATACATTGTATATCGAGAAGTCATTGTGGAGTTATGAATTGTTTACGGAGTCTTATTATGCGGTGTTTCCATTACATCATCGTTTCCGTTCGCGAAAAACTGTTGCGCTTTCCGAATTATACGAAGAACCACTGATCGTTCATCAAGCACCTTGCGATACAAGGAAGCATATTATCGAACAAATGGAATTGCTGGGGCACAAGCCTAACATTATCAATGAGGTGGCTTTTGGCGACTTTATTCTTGGCGCTGTAACGGCTGGAATGGGAATAACGATTATCCCTGAATTGATGGCTAAACATATCGGTCATCTCCAGCTATTCGCTTTGCCTATTACTAATTTTGGAAGAAGCAGATCCGTTTCGTTGGCTACCCAGAGTGCTAATCTCGGATCACAGTTATATCAATTTATATCGACCACAGACAACGAATGATCAAGCTTCTTTGTGAAAATGGCCCTATTAACGTTTATTATTGATTTTAAGTAAAAAAAGAGGGACCTCCATATGTAGGGGAGTCCCCTGTTAGTTCAAGAGCCACTTACATCGGAAAACTGGTTACCATTGCATTGCCCAAGATCGTGAATCCACATTTCTTTAGAGCCTTGAGTGACCCGATGTTGACCTTCGCAGAACGAGCCTATAACGGGCGAATTAGTACATAACATTTTAGTAGAGGGATCTCCATAAATAAAAAGTGGCGTAAGATTCCCAGTTTGTCCATGTTGCAGACAATTGTAAAATTTCTTCTTTCGTCGGTTTATTTTCCATACCTCTAAGATACTTGATGACATTATGTAGACCGACATCATCAATGGGAAAAGCCGAAGGAATTCTCAGGCAGCGCATCAAAACATAATTGGCCGTCCACGGCCCAATGCCGCGGATTTTAGTTAGCATTTTTTCCGCTTTTTTATAATCCCCTGCGTCCAACAACCGCTCTTTGGTCAGTTTTCCTTCAACCATTAGCTGAGCTACGCCAATCAGATATTCACATTTCTTGACTGTCATTCGCAATACAGCCAAGTCTTCGACCGTCAATGCTGCGATGTTATGTGGGCTAGGGAATATCCAATATCGTTCTCCTTCACATTCCACATGTCGGCCAAAGTTTTCCACAAGGCGTCTTTTTAACGTATAGGCAAAAGTGAGGTTAATTTGTTGACCAATGATCCCCCAACAGATCGCCTCGAATAAATCGGGGATACCGACATTGCGCAACCCATGGAACTCGTCAACGGCTTTTTGCAACAGTATATCGGTCTTCGCTAAATCATAAAACGGGACCAGGTCCGTATCCAAATCGAACCAATCCCGGACATAGCGCGCTATCGCAGCACGTACCCATTTGCGTGAAGGCGTTGTACCTCCTAAAAAACGGATGGTCATTACATTTTCATAATCTGCGCTAATTTCAACAACGGGCGTTTCCTGTTCAATCGGTATAGCTTTGTAAACCCGCTTATCCTTGATATGAAACAAGCATTCGTTAGGAGCATTGGATAGGTACTTTAAATTTTCAGCAAAGCTAAATTCCTTCGGCACAAACAATGTTACTTCTTGCTTATTATCTTCCCAGGAGCCATGAGGAAGACCAGAACAGCAGTTCTTGCACGGCCGGTACCCCTTTTGTTCTGCTTCTGCTCTCGACTTAAATTGGATCGTGTTTTCCAGTTTAGGTTGTCCTTTACACCAAGGAAAACAATAAATCTTCATTGTTGCTATACCAGTAAAATAAGGAGCATCCCACTCCGGATAAATTGTATTCTTTTTCATAAAAATCCTCCATTCATTGCACTACCACCGCACTTTTAGTTTTAACATAAAAACAAAACGTACAATTTCGATATCTTGCTATTACATTCGCAAATGCGTACATAGGGCCATCATGGAGGGTATACTGTGGGTGGAGGTGAACCAAATGGTGAATCTAAAAGGGTCAGAACATGATAGCACGTCCGACGCAATTCATAACGAAAATGCAGTAGGTGCTAGTCAGGAACGAATGACAGACGAAAAATGGCAAGCCATCATACGCAATGATGCGTCCTACGATGATAAATTCTTCTACGCCGTAAAGACTACGGGCATTTTTTGTAGGCCGTCTTGTAAGTCCAGAGTGCCAAAAAAGGAAAATGTGCGCATATTTCAAAACGCAGAACAAGCGCTGTCCGAACATTTTCGTCCATGTAAACGGTGCAAGCCGACCGGCCAACGTTTGCCTAATCATGAGTGGGTGGAGCAAATTACGCAATGTATTGACATGAATTACAGTGAAACGCTAACGCTAGAAATCTTGGCGGATATGTGCCATGGCAGCCCTTATCATTTGCACCGTATATTTAAACGGATCAAAGGAATCACGCCGGTCGAATATGTCCAACAAACGAGAATAGCCAAGGCCATGGAGTATTTGATCCATTCGGATAAAGCGATTGCGGATATTGCTATGACGGTAGGAATACCCAATACATCTTATTTTATAACGCTATTCAAGACGAAAACCGGGCATACGCCTACAGACTATCGTCAATTAAATAGAAACAAACATACTACGGAGGTATTACAAAATGGAAGAAAAAAATAATCCGAAGATTTACTGGACGTTGTTGGCCCATGAAGAGTGGAACCTATACATGGCCGCAACGTCAAAAGGACTTTGTTACGTAGGCTCTCAGAATAAGCCATTTGAAGAATTATCCGATTGGGTAGAGGGTCGCTTTCCCGACAACGTATTGGTTCAAGACGATAAAAAATTACAGCCATATGCAACAGAATTAGTTGAGTATCTTCAAGGAGAGCGCAAGAACTTTACCATACCGTTTGATTTCCATGGCACACCGTTTCAGGTTGCCGTGTGGAATGCGCTCTGCGAGATTTCATATGGCCAAACCCAATCCTATTCAGATATTGCGAGTTATATTCAAAAACCGGCTGCGATACGTGCGGTTGGAGCTGCGATTGGTGCAAATCCGATTTTAATTATCGTACCGTGCCATCGGGTGATCGGTAAAAACGGTTCACTTACCGGCTACCGGGGCGGTTTGGATATGAAGACACAGCTCTTGCAGCTGGAACGGGAACGTTCGTTGGTCGAAGGGAGGCCGCTACATGCCTAATGGTCTTGTAGAGCGCATTGCTGCCTTAGATTGGAATTCGTTGCAGCAGACGTTAGACGAGCAGGGGTATGCTGCAATTCCAACCTTATTAGACAAAGATCAATGCAATGAAATTATCGACACATATGGGGAAGAAGCCCATTTTCGAAGCACGATTGATATGGCTAGATACCGGTTTGGGAGCGGGGAGTACAAATATTATCAAGCTCCCCTCCCAGCTTTACTGCAACAGCTTCGTGAAGGTTTTTATCCTGAGCTTGCTAAAACGGCTAATCGTTGGCTCGAACAGCTAGGGGGTGATGCTATTTATCCAGCTGCACTGCCGGAATTTCTTGAACGGTGCCACCAGCAGGGGCAACTACGCTCAACACCGTTGATTTTAAAATATGAAGAAGGGGGATACAACTGTCTACACCAAGATTTGTATGGTGAAGTGTTTTTTCCGTTTCAGGTAGTATTCGCCTTAAATCAAAAAGAGAAGGATTACACAGGTGGAGAATTTTTGCTGATAGAACAACGGCCGAGGGCGCAAAGCAGGGGCCATGTGATTACGTTGGAACAAGGCGCTGGATTGATTTTTCCTACGAATCATCGACCTGTATTAGGCTCACGAGGATACTATAAAACGACGCTTCGACATGGTGTTAGCACAATTACATCGGGGATTAGGTATAGTTTGGGCATTATTTTTCATGATGCAAAGTGACCTGGGTCCTTAGTGGATAGTAGAGAAGATTCTCAACCACCTAGCCAAGCAAAGCCAGGTAGTTGAGAATCTTCTTCCTCTTCATCAAGGAGAAATCTCCGGTTTTCATACACTTTTTTCTTCATAAATAAAATGGACATCCTAACGCTAGAATGCCCATTTTATTTTTAGCCTCTTCCATTTGGGTTCCATCTGCATTTCTTATAGTAAGACGTACAGAAAGGAAGTGGCAAAATGGCTATAGCCTATGTATCAAATCGAGATTCAAATACCGTTTCGGTCATCAACACACAATCGAATCAGATTAATACTATATAAGTTACGATTAATATTTTGACAGGGTAGCGTGGTTGGAAGTAGGAGAGATAGAGAAAGAAGAGGGTGGATACGCCCTGCGCCCCGGCAGAAAAAGGCGGACGTGTCTTTTTCCGATCGTTCCCGCCCACCGCCCTTCCTTCTTTTCTTATCTCTCACCACAAGAATTTGTCGATGTATCAAATCAGATGTATATAGGATACATGTCGGAAGAGGTCCTAGCAGAATAACGATTATCCCTACTCGTTTATCTCAACCCTTGATAAAACACCGTAAAAAAGTTGTTCATTTATCCCGTCCCTTAATAAAACGTCGTAAAGGCTTATATAGTGCTTTTGTGAAATAGGAACCTACCAATAAAGTGAAAAATAGGCATATGTTGCTTCTTCTCCCTCTCCCTTGTTCGAATACACTATACTACTGCATGAAAACTGAAGGGGGACCCTTATGCGTATCCTTGTTATTCTTCCTGAACAACTGCCGGTTCCACCGATTTTGGGCGGGTCAGTAGAGTCTTGTACTCATAACATTTTCCGTCGGATGGCCGAAACCGAACAAGTTACATTAATCAGCCGGGCCCATCACCGTTTGCCTACCCGAAGTGTTTATAAAAATGGGAAATACCACATTCTCCGGATTCCTCAAAAGAACCGATTAGCGTATATCCGTGCAGTACTTCGTCAGGTCAGGAAGCAATCATTTGATATCATCCAGATTGAAAACCGGCCCACTTTTGTGCCATTCGTCCGAAAGGCATTTCCTCGCACACCCATTGTTCTATCTCTGCATTCCCTTACTTTTATGACTTTTCTTACGAAAGCACGGGCAAACGCTATTTTACGACAGGTCAACGCGGTGACATCTGTGGTCTCATTCGTTTCACAGACGATGAAGAAGCGTTATCCGGCTCATGCGCGCAAGTTTCATACCTGCATTCTTGGTGTTGATACGAAGAAATTCCGTCCTCATTCCTTAGCCTATAAGATGAAATTACGAAAAAGATGGAAGCTCACCAGTGGGTTCAATGTGCTATTCGTAGGACGTATTATACAGGGGAAGGGACTGCATACGTTGATTCAGGCTGTCTTCCGAGTGAAAAAAACGTACCCCCGTGTTCGGCTGATTGCTGTTGGTGCTTCCTGGCCCAGTGTTCAAAGGCAGACACGTTATATAAAAAAGGTTCGTTCCATGTCGCGCAGACTCCGAGTACCTATCCGTTTTACTGGATATATTCCTCCTGCTAGGGTACATCGTATGTATCATTTAGGCGATGTTTTCGTATGTCCAACGCAATTCCGCGAAGGATTCGCGACGGTTAATTCAGAGGCGATGGCCTCTGGTATCCCGGTCATTGCATCAAATCGAGGCGGTATCAGCGAAGTTATTAAACACGGTATTAGTGGTTGGCTTGTACAGGATTACAAAAACCCTGCCGCATTCGCTGACGCTATCATGAAGTTGAAAGCATCTCCTAAGCTGGTTCAAAAATTAGTCGAAGGTGGCCGAAGGCACGTAGAAGAAAGGTTCAGTTGGTATAATACGAGCGACAAATTGAAAAAGCTGTATATCGAGCTTCTAAATCGATCCTAACCTATATAAGTTACACTTAATATTTTGACAGGGTAGCGTGGTTGGAAGGAGGAGGGATGGAGAAAGAAGAGGGTGGATACGCCCTGCGCCCCGGCAGAAAAAAAGCGGACGTGTTTGTTCCGACCGCTCCCGCCCACCGCCCTTCCTTCTTTTTTTACCTCCTACCACAAGAATATATAAATTTGCAAAGTGATATATATAGTCTGTCACATCCACCACACACCCCAACTTATCCAATTAAACTCATTGTTTACTTTTAGGTATCAAGTCATTATATTATATCATTTCCATTTTCTATATCAGAAACGGTAAATGAACCACTCAGCGACTTTTTTATTAGGAGAGAAAATACGCTGATGAGTGCAGAAGGGATGCAAACGTATAAATGGATCCCACCGACAAAACGAGAAAAATGTACACTAAGATATCTTGTGAAAAACGAACCCCAAATTTCCTATATTAATGATCTCTGGGGGAAGGGAGGGCACGGCTTATTGAACTAATACATCCGTTAACGAAATAAGTAAGACTCTGCTATTTTACAAGTTCAGTAAGTATTTTAACTGAACTCTCTGTCCCGTCCTTATTACTTATGTTAATATAATAAGTTCCACCTAGAAAGGTATGAGAAGTATTATTGAACGTATTTTTATACGATTCATTAGCTTCTAAATCACCTTCAATAACAGGGGTTATATTATCTTTATATACTATTTTATAGTGAATTCTATTGTTACCAGTATTAGTTATAAGAACACGTAGTGGTTGTTCTCCTCCATATTCAAGAGGAGTGCCGGTCCATCCTTTGAAAGTTGTTTCTTGATCAAGCATATGAGTTGGTGATGTTGTTCCTATCTGGTTTTCTTGAGTAGGGTATTTTGCATTGTTTTTTTCCTTTTCCCTCATAGATAATACATTAGTTGATTTTTCATCATCAATTTCTGAAGAAAAACTACACCCCATCCCTACTAAAAACAATGCCAAGAATAGTAAAGGGATTAAAAGCGCTCTTTTCATTTTTATCATTTACATTTCCTCTCTCAAAATTAGTTTGATAAATATGTGCTATAAAGCAAATTATGGAACTTTTTCATTTTAAAATTGTACAACAAATCATATTTTTGTTAAATATGTTATTTAATGGGTTAGTGGTACTGATGTACGAGATATGCGGAGTGAGGAGCTACTGGCCTCGATTAGCTTGGTACAGCAACAACCTTACTTATTTAACGAAACAGTCGCAAGCAACATCCGCATAGGTAAGCCCGATGCTACCCTCGAACAAATAATCGAAGCAGCCAAAGCGGCGTACTGCCATGAATTTATCGAGAAGCTGCCGCACGGGTACGAAACGGTCGTGGGCGAGGGAGGTGCAACGCTGTCTGGCGGAGAGAAACAGCGTATCTCTATCGCTAGAGCAATACTCAAGGATGCACCCATCATCCTGCTTGACGAGGCCACAGCATCTCTTGATCCGGAAAATGAAGTATATCTTCAAAGAGCGATCAGCAAGCTAGCTTATCAAAAAACAGTGCTTGTCATCGCTCATCGACTAAAAACAATCCAATCAGCAGACCGTATTCTTGTCCTTGATCAGGGGCGAATTGCAGAAGCGGGCAAACACAAGGAACTTTTGGAAAAAAGAGGGCTATATCGTAAGCTATGGCAGGAGCAACAACGACTCGGGGGATGGAAGCTAAAGCGCAAGTCTATGTGATAGAGCGTTACGAACCTTACAGAAAGTAAACGTTCCATATAAAAGATTAAGAAAGGCCTGAACGCTTATAACGTTTTAGGTCTTTCTTATCTTTTTCATACAATTCAAAGACATTACGTATGTGTCACTTTAGTAGCTTTCATTCGTAGCTTCCGCTGCACGAAGAAAAGAATGCCTCCAAAAAGAATTGCCGCAAATTCGAATGGCAAGAACATATTTCTCATGTGATACAAGATGCTACCGAATAACGGACCAGCCGCCATCCCCATAAAACGGAAGAAATTATACGCACCGACCGCCGTCGCTCTTTCCTTGGCGAACGCGTCCATTAACAATACCGTCTGTACGGGGAGTGAGAGACCGAAAAACAGACCGAACAGTACGAGCGAAGCAATAAGGTATACCAATGAGAGCTTCGCCACAAGCATAAATAAAACAATGGTCAACGCATGAAGCGAAGAGGTTATCATCAGGATTTTTCGTGCCTCGAATTTCTCTTGAAGCCTACCTCCCGTATAACTACCTGCTACAATCATTAACGATAGTGGAAGGAATACCAGCCCTTTATCCGCCGGTCCAAGTCCATATTCTGTGGAAAGAATTTGTGGCAGAAAAACCAAGAAGTTATGAAAAGTATAGAACTGGATAAAGCCGAGCAGAATGACTGAAAGCCCAACGGGATGAAGCGTAATAGAAAGAAACCGCTGGATACCAAACGAAGCAGTTCCCTGAGAATCATTCGGCCTTGTTTCCGGAAGATAGCGCGTATTCGCAAGCCATGTAAGAACCCCCGTAACGGCTAATACCATAAATACACCCCAATAGCCCATGTGTTCTCCAACCCATCCTCCAATAACAGGACCGAGTACCGGGCCGAGAGATACAAGCATCTGAAAAACGCCCATAGCCCGTCCGCGCTGCTTTCCTTCAAATAAATCACTGATAACCGTCGTAGCTACAATCGAACCAGCGGCGATACCAGCCGCCTGCAATACACGGAACAGCAAAAACCACGATATCGAAGGAGCAAATGCGCAGCCGACCGAAGCACCTATATAGATAAGAATGCCAGCCAGCAAAATACGGCGTCTCCCTTTCGTATCAATTAAAGGTCCATATACCATCTGCATAACCGCGAGTGTAACTGTGAACGCGGAAAGGCTCATGTTAATAAGAAATGAGGTCGTATGAAAATCTTTCTGGATTTCCGGAAGGATAGGAACATAAATATTTTGCGTAAAAGGACCGAGAAAAGCGGCAAATGAAACAAGATAAATAATCAGTTTAGCATTCATTGTATTTTCCTCTCTGCTGCAGTTATATTTTTATTTCGGTCAGCAGTCCACTCTATCTTTCATCATACCAGAAGAGAAAGAAAAGAGAATTACGTAACTCTCCTACAATAATTCTAGTGCAGCAGAATTCCTTAGGACGGAGCTCTTGTCTCGCTCGGGTCTGACATGCTTCTCCGCCGCGCGGAGGAGAGAAAATCCATCTGCCGCAAGTGTTCGCAAAACTGCTGTCACGGTAACATTAGAGACGTAGAGGAAAACACCACACAATCACAAAGGAAGAAAGGAAGAGCAAAATGGAACAAAAAAGAAAATGCCGCAAACGGCGCGGTTGGATACTGCTAGGTATCGGCGCTCTGATTCTGATGGGCACGCTGCATCTCGATTTCTTAATCCCACTTCTTATCGGAGGCTTCCTCGTCGTAAAAGGATGGAAATTACTGAAGAGAAATGCAGGCGGCGATTGGTGGCAAGCAACTGAACCAAGCACCTATCCCTCTAGTTCACCACAAGCTCCGACATACAATATGGATGCTCTTGATGAATGGGAAAAACAACTTAAAAACAAAAAATAAGGAGGAATACAAATGGGTATCTTTAAACGAATCGAAACTATCACTACAGCAACAATGCATCAAGTACTGGATCAGGTTGAAAACCCGGTAGCGATGCTCAACCAATATATGCGGGACATGGAACAAGAAATCGCCCAGGCAGAAGTAGCAATCGCTCGCCAGGTAGCACAGGAGAAAAACTGGGAGATGCTGATTAAAGAAGCAGGGGAGCGAATCGCTAAGCGTACGCGCCAGGCTGAGCTTGCAGTAGCGGAAGGGGAAGACTCCATCGCTCGCCAAGCCCTAACTGATAAACAGCAATGTGAAGCACGGAAAGATGAATATACAGGCTTACTGGAAGGATCACGCCAGCGTACCATCCAACTACGTGAACAGCTGCAGGAGCTAAAGGACAAATTCTATGAAATGCGCAATAAGAAAGCTGTGCTCATCTCCCGGGCCCGCGTCGCCCAAACGAGCAAAAGCATGCATACGGCGCTCCATTCGATTGACACAGAAAGCGCCGCAAAAGGATTTTCACGCATGGAAGAAAAAATCGCCATGCTAGAAGCAGATGCCGAAGCGAGCCGCACTATTCGTTTCGCCTATCAACCATACGTATCACAACACGCGGAGCCGAATCCTCAGGTAGAAGCGGAGCTTGCCCGCCTGCGGGCCGCCCGTTCAGAAGCAACAGACGCCGAGGCGCAAGTCCAATCAAAATAAAAAACTAGTCCTTCTTACCATCCAGCAACTCTTTTAGCTCGCGGTATATCGCCACGATGTCATCGAGCTTCATCCGAACCAGTCCGCTGGAAGAAGGGGCGACAAATTCCAGTATACCAGGAACAACGGGCTCTGGCTGTACCCCCCATACAGCATCGCGCCCGCTGTATTCCTGGTATACGCCTTTTCCCACGAAACAAACGGAACGGGGATGGAGACGTTTGATTTTCTCTCGCAAAATCACCCGCCCTTCCCGGTATTCCTCTCTCGTAATATCCGCTGCACCACGTGTAGGTCGGGCGACGATATTAGTAAAGCCTAGACCATGCGCAAGCAAGTCCCGGTCTTCTTCTGGACGATACTTGCGCGGGGTAAAACCGGACCGGTGCAGAATCGTCCAGAACCGGTTATGCGGGTTGGCGTAATGATGACCCACTTCCCCTGAACGTAAACTTGGATTAAAGCCAACAAACAATACATCAAGATTTTCACGAAGATGATCAGGAATCGGTTGTATCATGGTTGCCTCCTTATGCTATATTGAGCTTACAGATTTTTCGAAAGAGAAAGGAGCTCTCATGGATCATAAATTATACTACAAGGACCCCTACATAAAGAAGTTTACTGCTACCGTGCTTTACCAGAACACGAACGAGACCGGAGAACATTACGTGGTGCTTAGTCAGACCGCTTTTTATCCGACCGGTGGGGGACAACCATACGATACCGGTACGCTGGACAACATAGAAGTGACCAACGTGGAAGAAATAGATGGTGAGATTCGCCACTACCTAACTACAGCCTTGCCTGACACTCATACAGAAGTGGTCGGCATCATCAATTGGGAACGACGGTTTGACCATATGCAGCAACATACCGGACAGCATATCCTGTCTGCGGCGTTTGAACAGTTGCTTGATGCAGAAACGGTCGGCTTTCATATGGGCCAGGAGATGGTCACCATTGATGTGGCGACAGGCGATTTAACACAAGAACAAGCAAATGATGTGGAAGATTTGGCGAATCGCATTGTCTATGAAAATCGTCCAGTAAACGCCCGTTTTGTAGAGCGAAAAGAACTGGCTGTACTGCCCTTGCGCAAGCCTCCGTCTGTCACTGAAAATATTCGCCTCGTCACCGTGCAGGATTTCGATCACAACCCATGCGGTGGTACACATCCTTTGCATACCGGAGAAGTCGGTCCCATTAAAATACTCAGCTGGGAGCGGTATAAAGGGCATGTGCGCATACAATTCATTTGTGGACTGCGGACATTGCGTGCTTTAAGGGAAAAGCATCTTATTCTGCGTGAGTTGAGTCGTCAATTAAGCAGCTCAGAAACGGAACTGCCGATGCAGGTGGAACGGCTGCTTACCAGTCAACGGGAACTTGAACGCAATTTGCGTAACGCAAATGAACAAATATTGGAGATGGAAGTAGAGCGGTTATTGAAGACTGGTAAACAAGAAGCCAACGTACATTTCATAACAGCTATTTTTACTAACCGCTCCATGCAGGATCTGCAAAAGCTGGCCCGATTGATTACACAACGGAACGCAAAGGTACTCGTATTGCTGGTGACAGAAGATGGCGAGCGTGTACAGTTCGTCTGCGCTTGCAGTGAGCACAGCAGAATTGCGATGAATGATTTGGCAAAAGCCGTACTGCCTTATATCAATGGAAAGGGAGGCGGCAATCCAAAAATGGCTCAGGGGGGTGGTAGTACCGATAAATCCGCTGCTGACGTACTGGCTCATCTTATCGAAATCAGCAAGAAAAAAATGTAATAAATCTATTTACAACATAAAGCTCTCCACGTATAATGAAAATTGAAATTAATTTGAAAAAGGAGGTTGGCAAATATGATGACAGTTCAGAATACGTTTCTTATCACTGTTGGAGTTTGTAGCGTTAACGTGTCTTGCGAACTGAATATTTTTCGACCTCGACGGTTTCTGACATAACTGCTTCAGGAATTTTTCGTATACTTCTTTGATAAGAGATGCCGCAGGTCTTTAGGGTTGGCCTGCGGCTTTTTTGTGCCTATTTTTGCACATTGTGCCGCGGCCCCCGTTTGGGCCTGCGGCATTTTTTATATAGTTTGTACAACGATAAGGAGGGACGTATATGTTACGAGAAAACTTTTTACTGGCTTGGTTATTACGGGAGAAAGGCCATACATGAAACGTTCATCGTTATTTGCAATATGTAAAGGAGGACTCAGGCATGTTAACCATTCATTTTATTTTCTTCACTATAACAATTTCCAAACGTGTGAAAAACCATGTACAAATGGCCCATGATGCATACGTTGCTGAGAAAATGCGTCAAGTGCAAGAGAGGCGAAACGAATATACCCGCTTCTTACCATAAGATTTTGATAGTAATAATGGGAAAAGCGCGGCATTCGGCCGCGCTTTTCCCATTATTACTCTGTGTTACTTTTTCTCCGCCATCTCTAACACATCCCATGCATTCCCCCAATTTTTCATCGCATCAAAAATCGGTCGAAGACTCAGTCCTTTTTCCGTTAGAGAATATTCCACATGGGGCGGTATTTCTGAATAAATCTCTCGTAATACAATTCCTTCATGTTCTAATTCTTTTAATCGTATAGAGAGTGTTCTTGGACTGATTCCTTTTAAGGAATTTTGTAATTCTCCAAATCGCTTCGGTCCATAAAAGAGATCCCGAAGAATCATAAACGTCCATTTGCCGCCAATCACATGCATGGTTTTTTCAATAGGGCACCTGGAATGATCAAGTTCAAATGTTCCAGACATCGCATCTTACTCCTCCATCACTATTCATAAGGATAGTTACTATATAAAATATCCGTACTTTTTAAATAATAGCACTTCAATTATTATAGTTCATATCAGACCTGAAGTACATGGGTCCATAAAGTCATTCGTAGTCGAGATGAAACAAGGGGCAGAGCAAAAAATGATTAATGAAAGGATGAGAAGAATGAAGACAATTGTCTTTGGGGGTACTGGATTTATTGGAGGTCATGTCGTTGAACAGCTGCATCTGAATGGACATCAAGTAACAGCAGCCGTTCGTGATACGAGTAATACAACCTTTTTAGAAAGCTTAGGGATTCATGTTGTTAACGTTGACTTTTCTGATTCCACAGCTTTGAGGAAAGTAATAGAAGGGCATGAAGTCGTTTATAATTGCACGGCAGATGCGAAGCTACATACGAAAATCAGCTTGGATGCCCCGGTGGAAATACAACTGACGAGAGCGCTTGTTGAAGCAGCTGCTTCATGTGGAGTTTCCCGATTTATTCAATTAAGCACAATCGTTATATATGACTTCCAAAGTAACGAACCGATTGATGAATCCTACAGTTCACAACCTGAGTATCCAATTCAAAGCTTAGGAATTGAAAGAGAGAAGATAATCGAAGAAGCAGGGCGAAAACACGGGATTACAACCATCATCCTGCGTCCTGCAAGCACGATTGGCGCTAGAGATGTTTCATCGTTTTTTGCAAGGCTATTTATGGCTCATGCTAACGATCAATATCCAATGATAGGAAACGGTGCTGCTACTGTTTCTCTCGTGGATACGCGCGACATCGGACGGGCGATGGTCTGGCTGGGGACGTATCAGAAACCTGAACAAGACAACGGCATCTACTTGCTTAAAGGATTTGATACAACCTGGAATCAATTAAAGACAGAAATAGACTGTGTAGCTGGTAAGATTTCAAAAGTAATACATTTACCGGAAACGATAACGGATAAACAACTAATTGAATATAAATTAACTCCATTTGCAATGAAAACTTTCACTGTGAACAGACTTTGGAATGACAATAAGATACGAAATCTAGGTTTTCATACAAAGTATTCACTAACTAATGCGGTAAAATCTGCTGTTAAAGATTTAATGGTAAGAATGGCAACTACATACTAAAGGCAATAAGCAAACCCTAGACTTTTCTTCATTTTTTTGTCGGTTATGTTTCAATTGGCAGGAAAATGAGGAATAGAATAGAAGAGGTGATGAATAATGTACGCATTATACTGGACAACGAAAGATGACAGCAACAAGCATTCACAAATGTTCGAAAGCAGGGAAAAAGCGGAAAAAAAAGCTGCTCAATTAAAAGAAGAGGGCCATCTTTTCATTGACATTAAAGAAAATGTCGAGCCGCAAAACTTCTGGCATAAATAAAGCAAAGCATAACGATAGGAAAAAGGCAAAGGAGAGCAGACTGAAACGGCTGTACCTTTGCCTTTTCTTAATAAGCTGTTGATTTCTCGCCTCAAAAGTTTATGTCACTCCATCTTTATTAGCATTATTTTAGATGGAGTGAAGACAGGATACGACACGAACCATTATGATAAAACAAATATATTAAAAATTCTATCTTTTAAGCGGTTGTTTAATTGTATATCATACGTAAAAAAGGGTATTTATACAATAATAGGTAATAAATAAAGGGAAAGAATAAATAGTTTAAAAGAATTATTATTACTTTTTCAAAACCGGTATCCATATTTCGCTTTTAAAAGTTGGTGAAGTTACATCTTTATCCTCGTTCCACAAGACTTCCGGCCCTTCTGTTTGTTCATAGTTTGAGGATGGAAACCATTCCGAATAGATACGTCCCCAGACATCTTGCAGCGTATCAGGAAATGGTCCGACTGCTTCGAATACAGCCCATGTTGAGGCAGGAACTTCAAGTTGTGTCAAGTTATCTGGACACTCCTTAGTTGTTGCCACACCGATATAATGATCAAGTTCCCCTTTTTCCAGTCGGCCTTCAGAAAAGTTCGTGGATGCACTAAGCAATCCCAAAGGCTCGACATTAGAAAGCTTCTTAAGTTTATTTATTGTCTCACCATTTAAATTTTCCCACATAGAGGCAATCTCTGGATTAACTCCGTGGTAAATCAAGGGAACTCTTTTCTTGATACCAACTATACGAAATGCCTCTTTTTCTTCAATTCGATAGTTCATTTCACTTCCTCCTTTAATGGATAACTGAAAGGTCATTCGTGGATAGGCTTTTAGTGATTGACCATTATTTCTGGCTTCTGACGGTGTTACACCATGCAGACTTTGAAAAGCTCTTGTAAAGGAGTCTGGTGAGCTGTATCCATATTTAATCGCAACATCGATTATCCTTATGTTACTATTGTTAAGCTCAAATGCTGCAAGAGTAAGGCGCCTACGGCGGATGTATTCCGACAGCGTAACACCTGCAAGGAAAGAAAACATTCTTTTAAAATGATATTCCGAGCAAAAAGCCAGCCTTGCTACTTCTTTAAAGTCAATATCATTAGTAAGATTTTCTTCAATATAATTTAATGCTCCATTCATTTTTTCAAGCAAATCCATTTCTATAACCTCCCTCTCACTAATAGAATAACAGGAGTTGTATGTATCTATCCGACATTTCGTGCACAATTATGAAGGCTAGCATCAGCTTCACTGGTATTACACCATTAACGATGTATAAAATTATGCATAACTCGAAAGGTGAATTATTTTTGTACTCAACATCTTTTCCATGGTTATGCTTAAATAAAAGGAAGAAAATATATACAAAGAAGCAGGGATGGAGGCACGACTCGTAGTGGATAATGAAAGAATTTTGCTGGTAGAAGACGAATCGAAAATTGCAAGGGTTATTACATTGGAACTTGAATATGAAGGATATAAGGTAGATACGGCCGAAACGGGCACTGTGGGCTTTGAAAAATTCACAAACGGGCAATGGGACCTTGTTTTGCTGGATGTTATGCTTCCGGGATTGAGTGGAACAGAGGTATTGCGAAGAATTCGGGCTTCAGGAGACATGACGCCGGTTATTCTGCTAACGGCAAGGGATTCAATTCCTGATAAAGTAAGCGGGCTTGATTTAGGAGCAAACGACTATATCACAAAACCATTCCAAATCGAGGAGCTATTAGCAAGAATCCGTGCCTGCTTACGGACAAGTAAAATGATAAAGAAAGAAACGAACGGACAAGCATTGACCGTCGCGGATTTACACCTTAACGAAAAAACACGAATCGTAACCCGCAGTTCTGTAGACATTGAATTAACGCCCCGAGAGTTTGATTTGCTATTGTATCTCATGCAGCACCAAAATCAAGTGTTGAATAGAGAACAAATTTTAACAAATGTTTGGGGATTTGATTACTACGGAGATACCAATGTTGTCGACGTATATATTCGGTATTTACGAAAAAAAATTGACCATTCCTTTGCAATTCCGCTTATTCATACTGTTCGCGGAATTGGATACGTCTTAAAGGAGTAAGCTTCAATGAGTATCCGCAATAAAATCTATTTATTTTCAACGGTCTGGCTGTTGTTGGTCCTTATTATTATTAACGTTTCCATTTATTTTTTGTTTTATAAAACTGCGGCCAACAATCAGTTAGAACAGCTTCGCTTACAAACCGAAAACATTGCTGAAGCTGTAAAGCCGCCCGTCGACCAAATGAATATGTCCGGGTTATTGAGAGCACACTTGCCATTGAATGGCATGATCCGCATTGTAGACGAAATGTCGCATCCAATGCTTACCATTACGAAGGAGACAGCATTTTCCAACGTAAAAGCGAAATTTACACGTGCACAAACGGCAGAATTATACTCTATCGAAGGCATTCCATATGCCATTGTCCGTTTTCCGATTATATGGAATGATGGGAATGTCGTAACGCTGGAAGTAACAGAAAGCCTGGCATCCATCCAAGAAAACATGGGGATTTTGCTTTGGGTTTTAATTGTGGCTTCAATTGTGGTTCTCATTCCTTCTTTTTTGGCGGGTAGAATGTTGGGAAATGTGATTTTACAGCCGATTAGTTCCATGATTAAAACAATGGAAGAAATTCAGCAAAAGGGCATCTTTAAAAAATTAAACCTGCAAAGACAATCTAAAGATGAACTGTACAAGCTGGGAAATACGTTCAATAAAATGATGGATATTCTGGAACAAACCTTTGCAAAGCAACAGCAATTCGTGTCTGATGCTTCGCATGAATTGAAAACGCCTTTAACTGTTATTGAAAGCTATGCAAGTATGTTGAAACGGTGGGGCATGAAAAGACCGGATATATTGGAGGAGTCGGTAGAAGCCATCTATTCTGAAGCGGTGAGAATGAAGGAAATGACAAAGCAAATGCTACTACTAGCAGATCATGATGGCTCGTGGGATTTGAACATCCAGGAAGTAAATATCCGTTCGCTTGCAGAAGAGGCTTGCAAAACCATTGAAACCGTATATGGGCGACATGTTTCGTTACATAGTCAACATGAGAGGATAACGGCACATGTAGATGAGCAAAAGGTGAAACAATTACTGTTTATCTTGTTTGATAATGCGTTGAAATACAGTACAGCACCGATCGAATTGTACGTCGGTAATGAAGATAACAATGTTTTTATTACAGTAAAGGATTATGGAATCGGCATCCCAAAAGAAGAGCTTACGCATATTTTTGATCGCTTCTATCGGGTTGACAAAGCCAGAAGCCGGGAAACTGGTGGCACCGGGTTGGGGCTCTCCATCGCTAAACGAATTGTTGATGCTCACGGAGGAGATATTCATATTACAAGCAATGCAGGAGAAGGAACAAGCTTTACCGTAACATTGTCGCAATCAACATAAAGAAGAATTTCTCATCAATTTTTAATGTTTTTCACATGCATTTCACATTCTAATTTTTTATACTGAAAGAAAAAATTCCTTTAGGTGGAATACGATGAACAAAAAACTCACCTTTTTTCTGATAGGTTTGCTGATAACGGTGCTCGTCGCTGTCGGCGCACGACAAATTTTCGCCAACAAGCATCGAGAAACATTAACGGCTGATCAAATCGAAAATAAAATTGAAAAAAAATACCCCGGAGAAGTGAAGAGTATACGATTTAGCGAAGAATCGGGAGAAGATCTTTATACTGTAGAGTTGCAAAATCAAACCGGAAGCTACGAGATAAAAGCAGACGCCTACTCCGGAGAAGTTGTGCAGTTAACACAAGTGAAAGAAAAAGCGGCAAAGCCTACAACGGATCAGGCTGCGAAAGGGAATGAGCAAGCAGGGCACAAGACAAAACAAGGTATAATTAGCTTAGATAAAGCGAAAAAAATTGCGCTTTCTAAAGTAAAAGGACGGTTCGATAGTATCGATTTGGAGGAAGAGGAAGGGACTCTTATTTACGAATTGGAAGTTGAAACAGATAAAAACCAGGAGTATACGATACGGGTTAATGCGTATACGGGAGAAGTTCTTTCCGTATCATGGGAAGACTAAAGAATTTCTCATCAAATTTTAATCTTTTTCTTTTTTTCCTCTCATGTAACCGCAATACGATAATAATGAAAGATACATGAAGGAGGAAAAATCATGAAACGAAAAGTAGGAATTGCTGTACTTACAGGCGTTTTAGCATTAGGAGGGACAACCGTTGGAGCGTATGCGGTGCAAAGCGATAAAGCATCAAACATACAGGGGAAAGATAAGAGTGTAGCCGAAGTTACGTTGAGTACAGAGGAAGCTAAACAAATAGCGAAAAAACAACTGAGCGGAAACATCGAACAAGTCGAGCTTGAACGTGAAAATGGCCGACTTGTTTACAAAGTAGAGTTTGAAAAATACGGAGATGATGATGACGTATACGTAGACGCCCAAACTGGTAAAATCTTAAGCAATTCAGATATTCGTCCTGCTCACGGTACTGTCAAAATAAGCAAGGCCCAAGCAAAGGAGATTGCTTTGAGACAAGTGAAAGGAACCGTTACCGAGATTGACTTGGATCGCGATGACCGTGAGCCAGTATACGAAGTGGAAATCGCTACGGCCAATGGGCATGAAGCAAATGTAGACGTATCAGCAACAACGGGTCAAATAGTAAGAGTAGAATGGGATGATTAATCGTTTGATATATCAGGTTTAGCGGCATTGCTGACATTGTTAACAAAGCGGGTGAGGATTTTATGTCTCACCCGCTTTTATTTATGATTCAGCATTCTCATCCCTGGCGCTGTCTTACTCTGGACTACAACTAAGCTTTTGTCATAATAAGGACGATTGGATGATTGAGCATTTTGGAGGATTCGCTACCGCATATGGTTTTGGCTCGCTCGTCTTTTTTATTGATTTGATAGTAAGTATAAGTCTGAAGAAAGAGGGCGTATAGACTATCTTCTATACGCCCTACTATATACATCTGATTTGATACATCGACAAATTCTTGTGGTGAGAGGTTGGAAAAAGACGCGTTTGCCTTTCTTCTGCTGAAGCGCAGGGCGCATCCAACCTCTTCTTTTTCTGAATCGCCTCCTTCCAACCACGCTACCCTGTCAAACTATCAAGTGTAATTTATATAGATTATCCTTTCCGGTATGAATGGTCTTGCTCTTTGCGGCACGCTTCATAAAACGGTGTAACAAGAAGTTCTTCTCCGTCTTCTAGCACAAAATATATATCCTCGCCGCTTCGCTTCGTTCCGACAATACGCATACCGGAAAACCGTTCCGTAAAGGCGTGTTCAAACGCCGTGTCCTTATATGACTGGATGTCACGCGCCATCGCTTCCATACCGAATTGTTCAAAGCATCTCCGAATGACAATCGTCTCGCTGTAGCTTCCGAAGAAGTCAGTAATCGTCTGCCAATGCGAACGTCCACCTAATCGACTGTACACTTTCCATGAATCTGAGCCAACGCTATCTTCATATGTAAAACAATAGTCCGTTCCGCGCCATCCAATGAGAAATTCCATGACAAGCTTTACAGATGGCTGTACAGATGCGTCTTTGAATTCGAGCGTATACAGAAAGTCAAAGCCACGCTCGGATAACTGCGGGGCCCGTTTATCCTTCGTTCGCTCGATATAGCTTCTCCATTTTTCATTCCATTTTACCACCGCTTTATTCATCGATTTTCATCACTCCTATATTGCAAAAACGCCTGCACAATTATTTTCCTACCCTAGCATACAACCTGTAATACAGCAACTAAAACGCTTTCTATTTCCGTCCATCTTCCATTGTTTCCATATATTATGGATAGAAGTAACTCTCGAACTCGCTTACAATAGTGAGTGGAAAAGGAGGGAGAAAATGAAAAAAACAGCAATGACTACAGCACTTGCCACTTTTCTTCTGGGAGCAGTCGGAGTTCAACCATCCGAGGCTGCATCCACCCCCATTCCGGTTAACGGAAAAGCAGTGTATACAGACAGCTTTATTCAAAATGATTCCATGATGGTACCTGCGAAGTTCTTTACAAACGCAGGTGTACAAGTAGGATGGAACGAGAACTATCATTCGGTCACCTTAAAAAAAGGAGATATGATTCTCGGGCTTCCATCCGGCAAAAATTACGTGGATGTATACACAAAGCAAAGCGGCACATGGAAGAGGGAATACATAAAAACAACGACGACCGATCGTACAGATAGTACATACATTCCGTTGCGCTATACGGCTGAAAAGCTTGGATTTACTCTCAGCGGCAACAGCCCCGCTACTGTTTCTCTTTCCACACAACAGGCGGCACCGAAACCATCTGCGCAGCCTAAAGACACAGAAAATTCGGGATATACTAAAGAAGATCTGAACTGGCTCTATAAACTGACAGAAGCAGAAGCAGGCGGCGAGCCATATGAAGGCAAAGTTGCCGTGGCGGCGTCAGTATTAAACAGAGTTCATAGCCCGGAATGGCCCAATACGTTAAAGGAGGTCATCTTCCAGGTTGATACGTTTAACGGGAAAAGCTATTATCAGTACTCTCCTGTATTAGACAAGCGTATCTACAATGTACAGGCATCTAAAGAAACGAT
Organism: Aneurinibacillus migulanus; assembly: GCF_001274715.1. GTDB lineage: Bacteria > Bacillota > Bacilli > Aneurinibacillales > Aneurinibacillaceae > Aneurinibacillus > Aneurinibacillus migulanus. Next base: position 3,055,706 of record NZ_LGUG01000004.1, read on the forward strand.
TGCAGCCGTACAGGAAGCACTACATGGAAAAGATCCAAGCCGGTCGGCCCTTGTTTTTTACAATCCGGACAAAACGGACAACCAGTGGGTTCGATCCCGTCCTGTGACTGTAAAAATAGGAAGCCATGTTTTTTCAAAATAAAATAGAGTAGAAGAACCTAAAGGGCGTCTTTCAATAATCCGGACGCCCTTTTAATATTCTTTATAATAAAGATAGAAAATCACAACATGTACTTCATATTCCCCCTTTATCCTTGGAAATATAAAAGAATGAAGGAGGGACTACATAATGATACGTATAAAAAAATCACTATTGGCTGCTTCAATGATCACTGGATTATTCGCTGTTCCGACTCTCGATACTCCTGCACTTGCCTCCAAGCATGAACCAACTCACAAAATAGACGTTGTGGCCCATCGTGGTGCCGCAGGCTATGCTCCTGAGAATACGATGGCCGCGTTTCATAAAGGCGTGGAGATGAAGGCCGACTATATCGAACTGGATGTACAAATGACAAAAGACGGACATCTGGTGATTATTCACGATAATACAGTAGACCGCACAACGAACGGTACTGGTAAAGTAGGAGAGTTAACATTACAAGAACTTCGTGCGCTGGATGCCGGCAGTAAGTTCAATCCGGCGTTTGCAGGCGAACGTATTCCAACATTCGAAGAGGTGTTGGATGAGTTTCACGGCAAGACCGGCCTGCTGATTGAATTGAAGTCTCCGGAATTGTATCCAGGTATCGAAGAAAAGGTTGCCATAGCTCTGCGTGAGCGTAACATGGATAAACCGGCTAATGAGAAGATTATCGTTCAGTCGTTCAATTTTGAGTCCATGAAAACATTCCGTCAACTGATGCCGAACATGCCAATCGGTGTTCTTACCAGTAGTGCCTCGGATTTAACTGACGAGAAACTGGATGAATTCGCTACATACGCCAATTACGTTAACCCGTCACAGAAACTTGTCACAAAACAAGTGGTGGAGCGTGTTCATGCCCGTGATATGGACATATCCGCCTGGACGGTACGTAAAAAAGAAGAAGTAAAGCCGCTGCTGGATGCTGGCGTCGATGACATCATTACCGACTACCCAGACTATGTTCCGCACCACACGCAGTATCGAAAATAAAAAGTACCCCGGCTCTTTTACATGAGCCGGGGTATTCCTTATTTCAGGTCACCAAAATATTGCTTGTAGATTTCATCGTATTTGCCGCTATCTTTTACTTTTTTCAATGCTTCATTTACTTGCTTCATCATTTCTTTGTCCTCTTTGTTGGTCATGATACCGTAATTTTCTTTCGGGATATTCGGATCATCAAGCGTTACATAGCCCGGCTTTGGATTTTTTTTCATGTGTTCCATTAGATATGCATTGTCTGCCACTACGACATCCACCCGCTTGTTATACAAGTCCTCGACCATGCTCGGCATTTCCTCATACTGCAGAATATCCTTATTCGTTTTACCCAACAGCTCCTGTACGATAAGTGCGCCTGTAGTGGAAGTCATAACACCAACTTTATGGCCTTTAATATCCTGCAACGTCTTAATCGGTGAGCCTTCGGGCACAAGGATAAGTTGCTTAGCCTGGAAATACGGCTCAGAGAACAAGTATAGCTTCTCCCGATCCGGCTTGATAGTAATGCCGGAGATAGCAAGCTGCGCCTTACCGCTCTTGATTTCTTCGAATACGCCATCCCAGCTTGTGTTCTTAATCTCTATGTTCCAATTCATTTCTTTCGCCATTTCGTTCATTAAATCGACTTCAAAGCCGACTGGCTTTCCGCTTGGGTCCATATATTCAAACGGCGGGAACTCGGCGTGCATCACAACCGTATATGTTTTCTTATCCGATTCTGCGGCGGCCTGTCCTTCTTTTTTCTCAGCCGGAGCGCTTGCCTGATCCGACTTGCTACCACAGGCGACCGCCAGCAAGCCCATGATGATAATGAGAAACATAATGCCCGCATGCTTAATAAATTTCATTAATGTACCCCCTTGAGTCATATGTAGTTTTGATAATTAAGAAAATTATATACAAGATATAGAGAAGTTGGCAATCCATTTCTTGCCGGTAGCCCATGAAATACGTGAGAATGCGCTTCTTGCAGAAGAATTTGATCGTTTTCAGTCATTTACAATGGCTGCCGTACGCTTATTAAAAGATGGTATGATTTCTGACTGGGCTGACTTTCTTGAAAAATTAATCCCAAATCTAACAGGTGGAGAAGTACTGCAACGTCCGGGTACTTTGCTGGAGTCCACGTTGGTTAAGTATGAACCTTGTAATTCGGTGAGTGTATATCGTTATCGTGATGGTCTTATGCAACTTGTAGAATACAGCGGTAGAATTACTCCGCCAGAATTCTATCATATGGAGGAAGAGTCCTCCTTTGTAGTCACCGCTTATAAAAATGATGTACAGGATGTTCGTTATAATGAAGATAAGCAAACTTTGTACTATACTCTAAGATCTGGTGAATATGTAGTATGCTTCCATTTCCGTTTGCAAGAAAAGTGGACACAAGCAAATGTTGCATCTTTTAAAAATGAATTCTACCATGCTATAATTACTTCAAATGCTTCTCTGTACTTTGATTTTGTAGCAGAGCTGCTAGGAGGGTTGAAAAATGAGTCAAAAAGTAACATACAGCAATAAAAACACGATCCTTATCGCCTCCGAACCATCAAAAGCAATACGCAAACATGCGGAAGCGCGTATGACCCAGTTAACGCGTCCGAGTCAAAAAATATTAAAAGCATTAGCTGGAATATCGCTACACTCTCGTTAATCACATATACAGCTTACGTTTAAGTCTAAGAGCAGCTTTCCCGCAGATCGCTGCTCTTTTTCCATATGACGCCAATGAGAATCTTAAGAATGATGGGGAGTATCCTAGCATAAGGCGGTTCGTTTGCTGATGAAAATCCAAAATTTGAAACTTTTTTCTTTCAGTAACCGTCTTAGAGAGTGTATTAAATAAAGAATGCTTAGAGTAATGGAGGAAAAACAGCATGTTGAAAAAAACTTTATCCTGTGCGATTATTAGCCTTGTCTTACTTGGATCCGCTGTACTTCCATCCGCTGTAGAGGCGGCACCGAAACATACTCAATTACAGTCTCAATCTCAATCGATTATGAACCAATATCAAAAACTCATATCAACCACAAAAGAAGCAGCGAACATTATCAAATTCCTCGATCAAAACATCGCTAAGGTAAACAGGCAACAAGCAGACAGCATGATTTTAAAGCTAGAAGCTTTTTATCAGTCCGATCTAGAGAGAACACAGAACCAATTTTTCCAACCTGGTATACAGGAAAAGCTGCAAAAGAGCTATAATTGGAAAACTAAAAAACTCGTCACGAAAGATACTCAGTTGCAAAAGCTAGTTGCTACGAAACTGGCAGGCAAATATAAACTAACTACAGAAGAAGGATCCGTGTTTCCGATCGTAGATTATGGTGCATTGAAGAATTATTCGTCTTATCTATCCGGCGAAGTGAAAGATTATATTGCGCTGAAAGCGTTGGAATCCGATAAACCGTGGCTTAGTGACGCTGCGATCATTATTTCTCTGGATGAACTCGCAGCAAGAACAATTGCCGGAGAAACGTATCTGACGAAATATCCCCAGTCAAAAGCAAAAAAAGATGCGACGAACATTTATTTGGAGTATCTAGATAGCTACTTGTACGGGATGAACAATACACCTGCCTTTGACTTCGATACGTACCGATTACGCACAAATGTTCTCACTAGCTTTAATAAAACGATAAAAACGTATCCTAATTCTGTAACCGCAAAGGTTGTGCAGGGATATGTGAATGTGTTGAAGAAGCATAACTATCAAGTATTTATAAAAGATGGCCTGGAGCAAAGGGGTATCCCTGAAGTAGAAGCATTCAAAAAGAACGTTCACCAGCAAGCACTGCAAGAACTTACGAAAAAACAGACAAAACCCAGTACTGTGACAAACCGGTATACGGCAGTAGGTATTAATTTTTTATGAATTGGCCGAGAACACTCGTGATTTTAATCATGGGATGAATCGGCTTCGGATAAGGCGTGTCTTTTGATACGTCAATGATCCGACTTTTCAAGTGTCACTTGAAGTAAATGAAAGATCGTTTATGTACGATGAGAGGTTCAAAACTGGTACAATAGAAGGGTACCATATAGTTATCGACCATTATGATTCCCCTCCCACATCCAACGATGCAGGAGGGGATATACTTTGCCTGCATGATAAAGCAAGTAAGACTAAGTAATTACACAATAGAAATGGATGATTTTGTTATGAGCGAGGAGCTGCTAATGAGTAAAAGTCTACAGGCATTCACTGAAAAAATTGTAGAGAAGCGTTACGAATTGGCCGAACGAATTACACAAGAACAAAACAAGAGATATCCTGAGCTTGTTTCACTAGCTGACAAATTGAAAGAGTTCCGCATTGATTTGGTTCAACTGTACGGTGAAGCACTCTCAATGGATGAAGAAGAACGCAATGTGCGCCTTATGGAGTGGGGGGAAGAAACCGGAACAGCATGTGCTATGCTCGGTACGACTCTCGACTCGATGCTGCATGAGGTCTCACATTATCGGGTTGCCATCGGTGAAGTTATTCGTGACGAAGCGGAGAAGAGCAATTTGTCCTTACAAGAATTCTACGAAGTGATCTCCCGCTTCGATGCCATTATGAATCTGGTTGTTTATAGCTTTAGCTTGCCTTTCGTCCGCTATCATGATGAGCAGATGAAAAAATCCCAGCTTGCGCTGCTTGAACTATCTGTACCCGTAGTGCCGGTGGCTCAAGGAGTCGCCGTGCTCCCGCTTGTCGGTAATATTGATACGCATCGGGCTAAGCTATTGATGGAAGAGGCTTTGAAACGAAGCGCTGATTTACGCTTGCACCATTTTATTCTTGATCTTTCCGGCGTACCGGTTATTGATACGATTGTGGCCCAGCAAATCTTTCAAATTATTAATGCGTTGCGGCTCTTGGGTGTGGATGCAAAAATCAGCGGAATCCGGCCGGAAATCGCACAGACTGTGGTAAGTCTAGGTATCAATTTCGGCAGAACCGACACGTTCGCCAATCTTCACCAGGCGCTAGCCTCAATTGGATTTACATACAAGCAACAGGATTTAAAATAAAACTTCCATCCGCAGGAGTTCTTCATCTCTTACTGATGATTTGGTACACATATCGGGTTCTTAATGGTAGTTATCCTCCACGTAGCACCCGTTGGACAGGGATAAAAGAAAGGGAGACCGCGCATCCAGTTGAGACGCAGTCTCCCTTTATACATGATAAGACCACCTACGATACCGCAATCACATTTACCAACTGGATAAAATATCATGATAAATACAATAAAATAACACATTCAGTTATATAACAGTATTTATTTTTCTCTGTTATGGTATTACAATAAAAAGTGTGAAGATTGTCTATATTTCATCTGTTGCAGGAGTGTTGTACGCAGAAAAAAAGTAAAACAGGAGTGGATTGTATGGGTACACCTATGCGCGCTGATTTTCATCATTTGATGCGCGAAGAGGCTAACCGCCTGCTGTCGCATATCAAAAACGAGACGGACCAAAACCGGAAGTATCAACTGTGCAGCATGCTTCTTGAAATTTATGAAGAGCTGGACATCGATGTACAAGAGAATGCCTCATTTTGGGGAGATATCCAGATTAATTACCGGGATGTCGTCGGTCATTTATCGTAGGCAGCACAGCGAACCTTTTCTATTCGGTCGGGAAAGGTTCTTTTTTTATGTACATATGTTTCAAAAGCTTCAGCACGGCATAATAAAAAGTAATGGATTTACTACATAGAAAAAAGCGAGGAACAGATCATGTCAAACATTTTAGAAGGATGGTTTAAACAATTTGAACGGCCCTCAGGCGTACTCGGTAATATCGGCATAAACCCATAACGTTAAGGTTATCATAATAAAGAAATGTATAATACGCAGGAGAAAGGAGCCTGAACGGCTCTTTTTTTATGTGCACATACAACTGTCACGCACACTTCGAAATTTGTACACAAATTACACACAATTTATCCTTATAATAGATTAAGTACATAAAAAACTTGTTAATATCGTTAATGAGTTTACCATATTACTATATACATCTGATTACATAAGGAGAGAGTTATGGTTGTAGCAAGAAGAAGTATGCAGTATGCAGTATTGATTTGTTTATTCCTGCTGAGTATCGCAGGAGTATTCATAGGACCTGCATCCGTAGCAGCGAACTCCCAGCAGGAGAAAACCGTTCTAAATAAAAAGGAATATAAGCTGGTGGAATCATCTCCGAAAGACGGAGCCTTGTTGAATGCATCACCAAAAGAAGTACGGCTTACATTCAAGGAGCCTTTAAACATTGAATACACCACCATTTTCGATAATCGAAACCGTGAATACAGCACAGGGCGTTTTACAGTCAATCCGAATGATCCACGCCAAATTATTCTGAAGCCTGCCAAGGAATTGGCACCTGGTACATACGGCGTGGAATGGTACGGCAAAGCGTCGGTGCCTAATGGAAAAGCAAAAGAAGTAAAGGGGCAAATCTACTTTGCTGTACAGAGCTTTTCTCCCCCTCCCAAAAGCGGAGGCGCGGGATTTCTTGAGCAGTTAAGCGGTGAAACACTGCCAGGCTGGATCGCTTTCTTTGGTATGTTTGTTTCGTTCGGCGGAACGCTTTTCGTTCAATACATCGCACGGGACAGAGATGTGCATAGGCGCTGGCAATACTGGCAAATCCCGATTTATTTCCTTACAGCAACAGCCGTAATGATCCTGTTTTTTGTTCGTAAGTCTTCACTACCTGAAATTTCGATAAACGAGCTGGCGGCACTGCACATCGGCTGGGTACCACTTGTGCAATTCCTTGTCTTCACACTGATTTTCGGAATTACTTATACTCGTTGGACGTTACCATTTCTCGGAGCCATGCTGGCGCTGAACACACTGGTCGGTCACTCAAATTCGTCCGAGTACGGCGGCTGGTTGGCTATGGTGATGAATACGCTGCATCTGTTCGCTTTAGCCGTCTGGTTCGGCGGTCTATTCGCCTTGCTGGTTTTGGCGCCGAAGGAAGGCAAGTGGGTATGGTTTAAGGAAAAAGGGGCCGTATTCTCGCGTTGGGCACTCATCAGCATGGCCGTTATCGTGCTGACAGGCATTGCCATGACTGTCGAGTATATTCCGTCCTGGAACGACTTCATCGACAGCGCATGGGGAATCTCAGTGCTCATAAAATCGGGACTAGTTATCGCTATTATATTGCTCGGCTATATGCAAATGCGTTATGTGAAGAAAGGCGTGGAAAAAGGGGCCATCTGGTTTGCTAGGAGGAGCAAGTGGGAGCTTTGGCTCGGTACGATAACTCTACTCGTTGCTGCAGCGCTGATTAATTTCATACCGCTTGCATCAGGTATTACTAATTCGCCTGCCCAGTTGACCAAAGAGGGAGTAACGGCGCATGTGGCCGTATCTCCATTCGTTTCCGGATTTAATGACGTAAATATCCGCTTCGAGAACGCACCTCCGCTTACAGACGTATATGTACAGTTTGCGGGCACATCGGAATACAAGCCGGTAAACCGTGCCTTCGATCTTGGAGAAGGTCGATATCTTGTCTCAGGTGACCAATTACGTGCGCCAAGCACGACGTATATTCATGTAGAGGCGATTACGCAGGATGGACGTACTATCGTATTTGCGTTCCCGCCGCGTGGCGAGGCTATAAGTGATATACAATAAGTAAACTACAGTATAACTAAAAAAGGAGAGGGCTGACTCAAAAGGTTATGAGTCAGCCCTCTCCGTACTATATTTAGTATTTTAAACACAAGAAGATGCGCAAGTATTGTGTTACTGCTTGTTATAATTATGCTTTTGGGTCAGCCTCCTTGTCTTATTCAAAAGCGGAAGCAAGAATCGGAACGACACGTTCTGGAGGCAAATCACTTGCCGCAGGTTGGCTATTCTCCGACAGAAAGGAGAGAACGATCGGAAAATTCCGTCCGTTTATGCTCGAAAATGGTGACAGCTTGTGCGCTAGCGTCCACGTGCCGTTTGCCGTTTCAAGCTCTTGCAGTGTTCGCACGGCCGTTTCGAGTGGTTCATATCCATACATGTATCCGTTGGTGCTGCCGCTAAATGTAAATCCAGGTGCACGCCAGGAATGAGGTGTATCTGCCCACATATAGCCGGGGTACCATACATCATAGTACCACCCTTGCTCCGCTTCAGCTGACACGAGTTGGACTTTCTCCTTATCCAGCCGATTACGCACTTGCGGATGCAGCCACATATCATCTTTGATTTCTTCGTTAAATGCCGGGACTTTCAATGTTTTTGCAAGCGAAGTCCCAACGAACACAAAAGGAATGTGATAATGGGCAAACCGATTATGTAGCTCCCGGCGAATGATGCTGCCTGACTCAACCCGTTCCGACGAACGTTTCAATGCTTCCATTCCTTGCGCCACGCGAGCATCGTCAACTCTACCTTCAAGCAATGATAACGCCCGCTTAAAGCACGTTTCATATACATGCTGTGTATCCATTTTTTCCGCCTTTAAATCGTCCATCAGCACGGTTAAGCCTTGATATAGTATTTGGGCCGCACGGTCTCCCCAACCGGAGAAGTCACCCATCTCTGCGGCCTGTATTATTGTATCTCGGTGCATCATCGCCTTTTCACTATGTATAAGAGTAAACACTGCCAATATTCCGTCAACATCCACATGGTTATTGATCGCAAGATCCCATCCGTCTGTATCGTTTTGGCTAATGAATTTCATGCAGATCTCGGTTGAAGTATCGGCTTTATACACATCAGGTGTAGTGTTGGGAATCCAATGGCTAAGCTCCATGTCTATGTCCGGGCGAAATGTGGCATCCGGCGCTCCGTCCGTAAAAATTGTCCGACAGCTTACCGGACGTTCCGTTTTGCTGCCAAGAATATAAAAGTAGGGAATCATATAGTTGTGTCCTCCTTCCTTTTTCCCTACAATACTCCCGATTTTTTGCTTCGTCAATGATGGAAACGTGCAATGAAGCATGCTTGCGTCACACTTTTTTAGGAATAAAGGCGTGTACATGGAATAAAGGAAAAAGGAAAATAATGAAATAGTTGGATTTGATATATGTGATTATGTTACTCTTAAAGATAGTATTGCAGTATTTTTAAGAATAAAAAGATGTGAAGCAGCGGGGCTGTCCGTTGCTGTTCTTGTAAGAAAAGCGGGGGTTATATGGAGCAACAGCTAGGCGAATGGCTTGGTCATTACGGATATATCGGTATTATACTGGCTTTGGTAGGAGGCATTGTCGGCCTGCCAATCCCGGATGAAATCTTAATGACGTTTGTCGGTTACAATATATTTCGTGGAAGAATGGAATATGCGCTGGCTCTTGGATGTGCCTCCTTTGGTTCCATGGCAGGTGTAACCGTTAACTATCTGCTGGGCCGCAAGCTTGGTTTACCATTTTTGCGAAAGTTCGGCCCGAAATTCGGAATTAACGGCAAAAAAATAGCTTATACCCGAAGGCTATTCCGTAAATTTGATGCATTTTTATTATTTATCGGCTACTTCATTCCAGGTGCCCGGCATCTAACCCCATATCTTGCAGGTATCTCGAAGCTTCGTTTTTATAAATTTGCACTATACGCCTATCCAGGCGGCTTATTCTGGTCGTTCACCTTTATTACGTTGGGGTGGAAGCTAGGGGAAAGGTGGTCTGTATTCGAGCACCGGATGGTGGAATATAAACCGTATGTGCTCCTGTTTATCGCCTGTGTGATTCTGCTCATATTCTTGTATGTAAAGTTTATGCGCAAATCCAGTTCGTAATTTCATCATCTTTCGCCATACCACGAAAAAACCGGAACGCCATATTACAGAACGTCCCGGTTTTTTCATTATTTTTCAGGGAGCGCCAGCAGGATACAGATGAGCGCGAATATGCTGGCCTTAGCCATATTTATGTATTTGTTCACCATAGCGTTACGTAGCAGCTTTTTTCCAATATTTGTTACATCTGATACAACAGCTATATAGAAGAGAGGGGATGACGTTTGCGTGAAACAAACATGGGCGATTGCTCTCGCGCAAATTCCGTGTCGAGAAGGAGATAAAGAAGCAAACCTTCAGGAAATCGAGCAAGCGATCGAGGAGGCACATACGCAAGGAGCAGATATTCTTGTGCTACCAGAAATTATCCTGACTGGTTTCGTTCATAGGGAGGCTTTACGGATGCTGGCCGAAACGCGTGATGGTGAAAGTATGGCACGGATACGTCGCAAACTGGCTGATTTTCCCTTATACCTTGTCTATTCGTTTCCCGAACTCGGATCAGACGGAGAAGTATACAATACAACGTGCTTTTTACAGAAAGACGGAACACCTTTAGCTTACTATCGAAAAACGCATCTGTTTGCAGGAGAGAAAAAAATTACGAAACCGGGAGAAGAGCTTATATGCCTGGAGGTGGAGGGAGTAAAATTCGGAATCCTTGTATGCTTCGATCTCGAATTTCCCGAAGCGGCACGCGCACTAGCCATGCAAGGGATGCACGTTCTTCTTGTGCCGAGCGCCAATATGTCGCCGTACGAATATCCACACCGGATTTTTACGGTAGCACGCGCATTGGAAAACCATATATTTGTTGCCTACTGCAACCGTATCGGAGCACACAAATCATTCGTGTATCGGGGCCAGAGTATACTCGTCGATCCATCAGGCAAAATCCTTCTTGAATGCGCCGACAATAAAAGAGACATCCAAACTGTCCAAATTCAACTTGAAAATATCAGAGACAGCCGGGATATGTACAACTATCTGGAAGAGCGCCGTCCCGAGCTGTACCGCTGAGGACGGCTATTTTATAATTCAATAGATTTTACAAAAGGAATATCTTGAATGAGGGAGAAGAGTTGTGCGGTTTGATATGATTTCGGTATTTTCATTACAATTTCTAAATCAATCGTTGAATGATACTCTTTATTCTTCTCGGCCCGAAAGCTAAGAATTTCAATATTCTTCTCCTCCAAAATTTTCTGAATATGCTCCATAGCTCCCGGCTTATCTATGATTTGCAGAATAAGCTGTTCCGTTTTTGGTGTCGATAGCCAGTTAAACCGCACATGCAGAATGGTTTGTGCAGCAACGATGATGAAAGCCACAGCTAAACCGACAGAGTAAAGACCCGCGCCAATCGCCATCCCCATTCCTGCCGTAGCCCATATGCCTGCGGCAGTTGTCAATCCTTTAACGGTTTGTCGTTGCATAAAAATCATGCCCGCACCCAGAAAGCCGACACCGCTTACAACCTGTGCAGCAATGCGTGAAGGATCCAGCGATACATTATGCCATCCGCTTTGATCCTGAAAGCCGTATTTAGACACTATCATCATAAGAGACGCACCTAAGGCCACGATAAAATGAGTACGAATTCCGGCTTCCTTCATTCGATTTTTCCGCTCATATCCGATAAGCGCCCCGCAAATACCGGCAACGATAAGCCGCAGGAAATAATCGACCTGCATGAGATAATGAGTAGCCATAATTTCACCTCTTCTTTTTTTCTAAAGCCCCACCTACACCTAAACATCCCTGCTATGTGGTACTTTTTTCGTCCTGCCTAGTATGCTGTACCTGTTATGGCTTACATCATGTACATCGTTTACTTCCTTTTGTGTCAGCAGTGTTAATTATAGGATCTATGCTAGCATAATTCCTCATTGCAATGGTAACTAAACAATATTGCATATCCGGCTATTATAAAAAATTAGACGTACCGAATCGGACGAGCCTTTCTACAAAAATAAAAGGATGGAGAAATCGGCTTCCTATATTAATGGGAACGCCAGCAGCATGCAACCCCATTTCTTTTATAAGAAACGGAACCCCATAAACGGACCTGCACACAAGCCTTTGTTTATTTCTTCTTCCGATTGTTCACTTAGTACGCTAACAATCGCATTAAGTTTGGGGTTCAGCATTTCAATTCCTTTTAGTGCCGTATCTTTGAGTTCCTTTGGTGTCACCTCTTTTTTTCTGACCAGTTCAGCAAGTCCCAATCCATCAAATGAAGAATATTCAGATATATTAACAGCTCCATGCCCCCTTCTTGTTAGAAAAAATTGCTTTCAATTTTTATTATTACAGGGAGTGCCTACCTATTCAATTACTAAAAAGGAGTATTTTTAGTATAGTCTATTACCCTTTTGGGTGATGTTTACGATCATTTTGTATAAAAGGTATACTATGATAACAGAGGTTAGAAATGGTAAAGTACAAGTGTAACTACAATGATGTATATTACAAAAAAAAGGAGAAGCGAAGCTATGCCTACATTTGAGCAAAAATTGGATAAGTATGCGGAACTCGCGGTAAAAGTAGGAGTCAATATCCAGCCGGGACAGACACTGGTGCTGCAAACTCCGATTACGGCCGCTGATTTTGCCCGCAAAATCGTGAAGAATGCGTACGAAGCCGGAGCTAAAAATGTACATATCGAATGGAATGACGAGGTTAGCACACGAATCAAATACGATTTAGCTCCTGAAGAGGCTTTTACTGAATTTCCGTTGTGGAGGGCCAAGGGCTTTGAAGAGATGGCAGAAGAAGGGGCATGCTTCCTGTCCATTATCTCAACCAATCCTGAATTGCTGAAAGGTGTAGACCCGAACCGAGTTTCAGCAGCCGCCAAAGCTTCTGGAAAAGCAATGGAGACGTTCCGTCGGTACATCTCTTCGGATAAAGTAAGCTGGTCTATCGTGGCGGTACCTTCCAAGGAATGGGCCGCAAAAGTCTTCTCCGAAAAAGAGGAAAAAGAACAGGTGCCTGCACTATGGGAAGCCATATTCAATGCTGTTCGTGTCAATGTCGAAGATCCGGTTCAAGCCTGGAAGGAGCACAACGCTTCTTTGGATCAAAAAGTCGAATACCTGAATCAGAAAAAGTATAAATACCTACACTATCAGGCACCTGGCACGGATTTGACCATCGAACTCCCGTCCAATCATCTCTGGGTAGGCGGAGGTTCCACCAGTGAGAAAAACGTACCGTTCGTGGCTAACATTCCGACGGAAGAAGTCTTTACTGTTCCGCTTAAGGAAGGGGTCAACGGCGTTGTGACAAGCACAAAACCGCTCAACTATGGCGGAAACCTGATTGAGAACTTCTCGCTTACCTTTGAAAAAGGACGAGTCATCGATTTCAAAGCTGAAACGGGCTACGACACGCTAAAGCAGCTTATTGAAACGGATGAAGGCTCCCACTATCTCGGAGAAGTGGCACTTGTTCCACACAACTCGCCGATTTCGAATGCCAACATTATTTTCTACAATACACTGTTCGACGAGAATGCTTCCAACCATGTTGCGATCGGCAGCTCTTATGCCTTCTGCATTGAGGGCGGAAAGAAAATGTCAAAAGAGGAACTCGAACAAAACGGCTTGAATACAAGCATTACCCATGTTGATTTCATGATCGGATCTGCGGACATGAACATCGATGGAGAAACAGAAGACGGTACGAGAGAACCTATCTTCCGCAACGGGAACTGGGTATAAAAAGAGATGGGGGCGTCCAATGATGCACATCCGCGAAGCACAGGAAGCCGACATTCCGGCGATGCTAGCGATTTATAATCACGCGATCCGAACGTCAACCGCTACCTTTGATTTACAGGAGCAGACGCTTGTGCAACGTCAGGAATGGTTTGCACATTACGGCGGTCCACACCCACTTATCGTAGCTGACATCGATGGACATATTGCGGGGTATAGCTGTCTATCTCCGTTTCGCTCCAAACCAGCGTATTCGCGTACAGCGGAGCTGTCTGTTTATATTGATGATCGATTTCAGGGGCGTGGCATCGGAAAAGCACTGGTGAAAGAAATATTGGACCGTGCGCAAAAGCTCAACTATCATGTTGTTATTGCAGGAATTACAGAAGGGAATGATATTAGTATAAAGCTGCATGAAGCATTCGGATTTACGCTGGCAGGCCGGTTTAAGGAAGTCGGCTATAAATTCGACGCATGGCAGGATGTATTGTTTTACCAGTTGTTCCTGCGTAATGAATAAAAAATACGAATAAGAACCTGGTCCAGATACGACCAGGTTCTGTTTATTTTGTGACGGCTGGCAAAGTCTTCATATCATACGTCCGATCCAAAAACCGAGAGCTACGGCCGCAATCCCGGCCAATACACTGATTCCTATATAGAGCCTGGCTTCTTTTCGTTTACCGAGCCTTTGCAGTTGTACATTCTCATATGCAAACGTAGAAAATGTCGTAAACGAGCCTAAGAACCCCGCACCCAGCATCGCTTTGACCTGCCAACCAACATCCAAACCATACAGCAGTCCCAAACAAAACGAACCTAACACGTTTACCGTTAACGTCCCATACGGAAACGACGAGTTTGTCTGCTTATCTATGACGCCAACCATCGTAAAACGGCTAATCGCCCCAAAAAAACCGCCAAGTGCGACCCACAATACTTCCATCATTGTTTCCTCCCTACACGGGTAAACTGCCCCCGTTCATAACTTCCAAGCACAATACCAGCATAGGCAAGGATATATCCGCCAATCAGACTCAAAGCAATATAGATAGCCGCTAACCCATACCGTCCGGACTGTAACAGCTCTAATGTCTCGTATCCAAAGGTAGAGAATGTCGTAAATGAACCGACAAATCCTGTTCCGAAAGAAGTACGAAAATGGGGATGGACTGTAAAACGCGTCGTAGTAATCGTATAGAAGAAGGCTAGGATAAAACAGCCTGCAAGATTAATCAACAAGGTAGGGAGCGGGAACCCGGTTTCCGTCTGTATGCCTGACCATGTACCGATCCCGTAGCGCAGAACGGCACCGAGTATTCCACCCAAACCAATAAACAAATACACCATAAATATACACCTCATTAATATGATAAGTATTACCAAAAAATCCACCAGAAACAAATAAACCCCTACCAGTACGCATGATTTGCGTCCGGTAGGAGTCATTAGCTGTCAGTCAGCGGTTACGGCGAACTCCATCGCCTATACAACTGTATTTATTATACGACAAACGGCTGTTATGGCAACAAGTAGTAGAATACCCCAAAGAAGTGGGTAACCGTACCGGCCAGCACAAATACGTGCCAGACCGCGTGGTGGAATGGAAACATACGCCACACATAAAAAACGGCACCAATCGTATACAACACCCCTCCGGTAACTAACAACACGAGACCGCCGGTAGGAAGGGATGTTACGAGCGGCTTCCAGGCAAATATGATTAACCAGCCCATGAGGATATAAAGCACGGTCGATAAATACAGAAATTTCTTAGTAAAAAACAGTTTAAATACGACACCTATCAGTGCCATCCCCCATACAATACCGAACAATGTCCAGCCAAGCGCTCCTTTTACGACCAGGAACAAAAACGGTGTATATGTACCCGCGATAAACAAGTAGATGGAAGCATGGTCACAAATCTCGAAAATATCTTTAACCCGCCCTTCCGGAAAGCTATGCACAAGGGTAGAAGAGACGTACAAGAGCAGCATCGTTACACCGTATATGGTAAAACTGGTCACATGCCAGGCTGTGCCTGATTCACTTGCGGCAATAATCAGCGCAACGAGAGCAATCACACTCAACACGGCGCCGATGCCATGAATAATCGCGTTTGCGACTTCTTCCTTTTTGGTAAAAACATGGGTACTTGCCATTTTCCGCATCCTTTCCGCTTTATTTCTTTTCAGTATAACCCTCTTATTACAGAATAGCCAGACGGTTTCTCCATGAGTGCATCGCGGAATGGAATGGACGTATTCAAGTGTATTTACAAAAGAGGGGTAATAACAAGCAACAAACAAGAAAAAGAGAGTAATAAAAAAGATAGATGTTGTTTTCCACCCACCCCAGAAATCCTCCAACAACAATCAGCAGTACTACAATACGGATTATCTCTAAGAAGAACCTCATGCTTCTCCACCTCTTATCTTATTCGCTTTTGGTGACAAGGGATTTGATAAAGCCGTTTTAATTATGGTTCTGCAATCGATTTTGATGGGGATATTCGCTGTTTATTTTGCTTCCCGAGGAAAAGCAAGTGTGAAAACCGCGGTGTTAAACATTTTTCGGCTACCGAATATTTATGCGGTCATCATCGGCCTGCTTCTGCAATACTGTCATATCCCATTATCCACGAATTTCATGCAGGCTGTAGAATTATTGGGGGGCGCATCTATCCCGGTTGTTATGCTTGTGCTGGGGATGCAGCTAGCCATGGTAACGATAAAAGATTTAGATGGTAAGCTGGTAGCGTTTGGAACGGTTATCCGTCTGATTATTTCTCCGGTTTTGGCATGGGGCATTTGCAGCCTATTTCCAATTTCACCTTTATCAAAGCAAGTGATGTTCGTCATTGCGGGAATGCCGCCAGCTGCAATGGCTCTATTATACGCTATACGATTCGAGGCCAAAGCAAAACTCGTATCCAGTATTACATTAATTTCCACCGTTCTTAGTTTTATTTCAATCATGGTGCTATTAAGCATAGTGAAGTGGGTAACATAGTTGACTTATAAAAGCACCCGCGCCTTATTTGTATAGGCTGGGTGCTTTTACATTTGAAAACATCATCCGTAACAAAACCTCCAAATAATTAGTCTTTCAGACGAATCTGCTTACGCTAAATGCGGCAATCTACCTTACTGTATGAAAAATGCCGTTTCGAATCGTTTCGAAACGGCATTTTTTTGCACTATACGGATACAGCGTCATGTTTCTGAACCGAGTCCTTACGGGCAGCCCTTCGCCAGCACCAGGCCATGCCCAAAAATACGACAGCACTTATTATATACAAAACATGAAGTGTATCGCCCCATTCGATAAATAAGTAGCCGGCAATGGGTCCCATAGCTGCACCAAAATCTTGTGCCAGCGAATAAAGAGCCAGAGTAGAAGCGGTTGGAAGGTACCGAGCCTCATCTGTCGCCAGTGCATCTGTAATCGTTGTAAGCGATGTGGCGCCCATTTGAACGAATAACGCTATACCGATCCAGAGAGCGAACGGAAGCGCAAGCGGCAACAGCACCAAACCGATAGCTGATACAAGCAAAGATACGCCATACAATGGTATCCGTCCGCGTGTCCCGTCGGATAAGCGACCAAACTGCACGCCCAGAAACGGCTCCCAGGTCCAGCGGACGGCTTGCAGAACACCGGACCAGGCCGATGCGGCCAGTACAATCCCCAATAACGATATCTCCTGTCCGTGCTTCTGGATAATATAACTAAGCGTAGACGTTAACACACCTTGAAATACCAACGAGACGAAAAAACCGCTGAACAAAACGAGAAGCATGCGATTGTTTCTCCATACACTTCCGCCCGACTTCGCCGCTTTTTCAGTACGATGAGCCCCGCTTGTAAAATCGATAAAATAGTGTAGTAATAGCGGAATACCAAACAGCGACATACAGCCGAACAGAACGGAAACCCCTTTGAGATGCAGCAGTGCGACCAGTACACCACCCATCAGCATACCTACCAGACTTCCCAGACGGTACAATCCGTTGTAAAGTCCCATCATTTCCCCGCGATTGCCTTTATCGGCACACTGCGCCACCGCATACAATCCGCCGATTCGCAGTAAGGACCAAGCTGCCCCCCATAGCGCCCGCAGTACAACCCAGGCAACAAGCCCCTGAGCGAATCCATATCCGATGGTCGTCAAACTGCCCAGTCCTACAGCTAGAAACAATCCTGTTCGCAAGGAAATCCTTTGGTAAAACCAGCCAACTAAAGGATTAAGCGGCAGACGAACAAAACGGTTTACTGAGAGGATAATACCGACTTCCCATAAAGACAACAAACCAGCTTCCCGCCAATAAATCGGTAGTACGATGTATAGCATCGAATCTCCAAGCAAACACAACGCCGTTGCAATTGAAATGACGACTACCGGTTTCTTATTTTTCTCCATAACCCTTCAACCACTCTCTGTTTTGAATTATTTGTAATTTTATACATACTACCTAACATATGTAAAGCAATGGGCATATTTTTATTTACTTTGTGCCGAAAGAAGAGCTAAAATTGACAGATATATCATGAATCTCTATAATCTTTTTTATTCTCATATAATCGGAAAAACCTAAAAGAAAAAACAATTTCAGGAGCCAGACCGCAAGCTAGAGGGGGAAAAAGATATGAACAAGACCGCAACTAGGGTAACCGTGGAAGATATCATGGTAGCCCACCATACATTAAAAGACGTCGTATATAAAACGCCACTTGAGAAAAATCGAATTCTCTCTGAACGATTAGGTTGTAATGTCTATATTAAACGAGAGGACTTGCAGGTGGTACGTTCGTTTAAGCTACGTGGGGCGTATCACCTCATACGTAGCCTGTCTGAGGAAGAGGTAGAGCAGGGGGTTGTATGTGCCAGTGCGGGTAACCATGCGCAAGGCGTCGCCTACTCCTGCCATGCGCTTGGCATTCGGGGCGTTATTTTCATGCCGGCGACCACACCTCGCCAGAAAGTATCCCAGGTTAAGCTGTTCGGGGGCGATGCAGTGGAAGTGGTACTTGTGGGCGACACCTTTGATGACTCCTTTGCGGAAGCAACCAAATATACGGAAGAGCATGGCATGACGTTTGTCCATCCGTTTGATGATCCGAAAATCATTGCCGGTCAGGGTACAGTCGGTATGGAGATTATGGATGATATGACTGAGGATATTGATTACGTATTTGTCGGCATCGGCGGAGGCGGACTTGCCTCCGGAGTGGGGACGTATATGAAAAGCATCTCACCTTCTACGAAGGTCATCGGTGTCGAACCGGAAGGCGCGCCATGCATGAAGCAGGCACTTGCACAAAACAAACCGGTAATACTGACCAATATTGATAAATTCGTGGATGGGGCTGCAGTCAAGCAAGCAGGTGCATTGACGATGGATATTTGCGGACAGGTGCTCGATGACATCATACTTGTACCGGAAGGAAAGGTATGTACTACCATTTTAAACTTATACAATCAGAATGCGATCGTAGCCGAGCCTGCCGGGGCATTGTCCATCGCCGCCCTTGATTTGTATAAAGAACAAATTCGAGGTAAAAATGTTGTCTGTGTGATTAGTGGCGGCAACAACGACATCGACCGCATGCAGGAGATTAAGGAGCGTTCGCTGATTTACGAAGGATTGAAGTATTATTTCATCATCAACTTTCCGCAGCGTGCCGGTGCGTTGCGCGAGTTCCTCGATAATGTACTCGGTCCAAATGACGACATTACCCGTTTCGAGTACACGAAGAAAAACAATAAGGACAACGGTCCAGCGCTCGTTGGCATCGAATTGAAGAAGCCGGAAGATTATTTGCCGCTCATCGAGCGTCTGCGCCAGAGTAACATCGATTACATGGAAATTAACAACAATCCTTCGCTGTTTAACCTATTA
This sequence comes from Aneurinibacillus migulanus, assembly GCF_001274715.1. Lineage (GTDB taxonomy): Bacteria > Bacillota > Bacilli > Aneurinibacillales > Aneurinibacillaceae > Aneurinibacillus > Aneurinibacillus migulanus. The sequence goes on from NZ_LGUG01000004.1 coordinate 3,075,227, forward strand.
ATTTAATCAAACTATTCAACACAACGAATCAACCGCCAGCCATATAAAAAAGCTGGCGGATTTTTTTTGAGAAGTGTTCTCTAATAGTAGGCTGAGTAGTTACTACATTAATGTCTCGGTATTCGATTGTTGTATGAATACCAAAAATGAAATTTACATACAAGCCACATGAAAAAAATATAGCCAAAAAAGGAATATAGATGCCTCCATTCACTACTATGATTAAACCATCCTACCTTTTCTGATAACTGTTCTACAAGGGGCATGAAAAAGCCAAGGAGAAGGACAACGATAAAACGCTGTGTTGTATTTAATTTCTCTACATAGTAAAGAAAGAAAGCGGTTGTAATAGGTAATAGAAATACTGTAAAAGCGATGTTAATACTGAAGAGGGCTGGAAAGGGTCTGATAGGAAAGGAATACATCTGTTGTTCTACCATAATAAGATCGGCATACGTTCCCAACCAAGAAGAAAATATCATCGCAGGTACATACTTTTGTATAGAATTCTGCCTATTACGTTGAGGAGGGAAAGATCTTTTCTTGTGCCATAATTGCAAACTCGATTTTCTCCAATGTTTTACAATAGTCATGGAGGATCTCACCATCCACTTCTTCTTTTAGATTAATTAAATAATACATGATTTTCCAGTCCTCGAACCAGTCGCCTACTTCTGCTTCCTCATGCTGGACATTGCTCCAGGAATGAAGTAGAGAGGGGCTATACAATCGCTTCGTACCTGGTTTCAACTGACAATTCTTGATCTGTTGCTCATAAGAGGTACCGGGAACCGACTCTTTTACATCGTTAAACAAATGTGGCCAGTAATCTTTACGTGACCCTGTATGAACATGTTTGGCTGCCCACTGAGAAATACGTTTTAAAACGTCAGAATGACCAAATAATAGAGTATACAACCGTTTTCCTAATAAAATTCGTTCATGAAGAGAAACAAAATGATAAAGGGTTTGCCCGATAAGTTTAGGCGGTTTTTCAAAGCCCCTTTTATCTTCTTGGTAACAAGGGAAAAGAATTTGATTCAGGCTTAATATATCCTGTAACTTAAATTCGATCGTTTTTAATACCGTTTTTTGATAGAAAGCATTCTGAATTACTCTTTTTTCTAAGTAGCTCTGTTCATTAATAACGAGCCCAATGGCTAATAAATAACAGTCTCCATAATCCCAAAAATAATTCCACAGCGTCTGCATAAAGACAGAGACATAAAAATAAGGCAATAAGTAAAATAATTTGGTCTGTCTTTTTAAACTTTCCTCATATAATAAAAACTGAGGATAGACATCTTGAAAAATTAACCAATTCCCTCGTTCTAAAAATCGGAAGTAATCCTGCTGTTCCTTTTCGGAAAGTAATCTAGAAAGTAACTCCCCCTTTAAATCCGTCATGTTCCATCCGCCATTTCTTGATACCATATGTCCAAGAAACGCCCAATGAATTTCAGGGTGACGACAGTAAAAATCATAATATGCCATCGTTCGCATTACGTTGTTTCTATTCTTTTGACGGGTACATTCTTTAATTTGATAAATTAATTGTTGATCTTTTAAAGGCAACTCCGTTATAGAGACAAAAGAATCCTTCAAATCTTTGCTTTTCTTTTTTAATTCTTTCTTAATGGATAGAAGAGGCTGAATTTGGCTTTGTTTAAAATTCTCCCATCTCTTTCTTAAGATTGCTAATCCCGTCCCCATATTGTTTCCTCCCGTATTATGTATATTGATCCTCGTTGAAAAAGGAGTGAGTGGTTTGAATGAAGTTGAAACAGAAATCAATCGCCTCATCACCGTATTAAAAAATCAGCAAACAAGTGACGGTTCCTGGCGCTATTGCTTAGAAAGTGGCCCTATGACAGATGCGTATATGATCATCCTATTGCGAACATTGAATATTCATGATGAAGATTTCATAAGAAGGTTAACGGAAAGAGTAATCTATAGACAGGAGAAAAATGGAGCCTGGAAGTTATTTCATGATGAAGAAGGCGGAAATCTGTCAGCTACAGTTGAGGCTTATTATGCTCTGCTTTTTTCTGGCTATTGCAAGAAAAAAGCAGAGCATATGCAAGCAGCCCGACAGTTCATCTTGTCAAGAGGAGGAATTACAGAAGTAAGTATGCTTACAAAAGTAATGCTCGCTTTAACGGGGCAATATCCATGGCCACAGCATACTTTGATTCCACTTGAAATCCTGCTGCTTCCTCTGACGTTCCCCCTTAATTTCTTTGATTTTGTCGGTTATGCTAGAGTTCATGTTGCTCCGATTTTAATTGTGACTGACCAAAAGTTTTTTATCAAAACACAAAAAACTCCCGATCTATCAGACCTATATGTAAACAACTCAACAACAAGCATGAATCTGCAACCATATATAAATCAACAATCTATACAGTATCGCTCAATTTTAAAATTTATAAAATCTTGGACTGAGAATCTTCATTACCTCCCTAAACACATCCATAATGTAGCTATACGTCGTACTGAACAGTTTATGCTGGATAGAATTGAACCGGATGGAACCTTATACAGTTATTTCAGTTCAACCTTTCTTATGATCTTCGCCTTCCTAGCGCTTGGGTATTCAGATAAACATCCCATTATCTTGCATGCTATTAAAGGCTTAAAAACATTAACTTGTAAATCAAATGAACCTATTCATATACAAAATGCTACGTCAACGGTTTGGAACACAGCATTACTCAGTTATGCTCTACAAGACGCTGGGGTACCTTACTCGAGTATGACTATACAAAAAGCAGGTCAGTACCTTCTTTCGCGACAACATAAAAAATATGGAGATTGGATCATTCATAATCCAAATATTACACCAGGAGGATGGGGCTTTTCGGATATCAACACCATAAACCCTGACATTGATGATACAACTGCGGCTCTTAGGGCAATAAGCAAGCTAGCAAAGACAAGTCCAATCTATCGTCAAGCTTGGGAATATGGAGTAAACTGGGTGCTGTCTATGCAAAATGACAATGGTGGATGGCCAGCATTTGAAAAGAATACAGATAAAGAAATCGTAAAATGGCTCCCCATCGACGGGGCTGATTCAACTAGCACGGATCCTTCGTCCGCTGATTTAACAGGGAGAACCCTACAATTTCTTGGCCATGATGTAGGATTGAATGTTCATTATCCCAATATCAGTCGAGGAATCCGCTGGCTAATGAAACATCAAGAAGAGGATGGAGCTTGGTATGGTCGATGGGGAATCTCTTATATTTATGGTACCTGGGCTGCTATTACCGGGATGAATGCTGTTGGTATATCACCCAACCATCCTGCCATTCAAAAGGCGGTTCGCTGGCTGTTGAAAATTCAAAATGCCGATGGAGGATGGGGAGAATCTTGTAGGAGTGACACTGTTAAAAAATACGTTCCATTAGGGTTTAGTACTTTATCCCAAACCGCATGGGCAATCGATGCTCTAATTGCTGTTTCAAAGGAATCAATCCCTGCAATTGAAAGAGGGATACAATACTTGATTGTAGCGGGAGATAAATTCGATTGGACAACAACGTATCCAACGGGAGCTGGACTACCGGGTGGATTTTATTTTCATTACCACAGTTATCGTTACATTTGGCCTTTACTTGCATTAAGTCATTACAAGTTGAAATACTTAGGAAATGGAAAGGATGCGCATGTTACAAGCTAGACAACAATACATAACTTTGCCGACCTATGCAGGTCGGCTTTTCTGTTATCTTCTCTTCTTGCATATTATTTTTCGTTTAAATATTCTATTTATTTAAAAAATATGAAATAATTGTATCAGCTAGATAAAAATATTACATATTATACTGAGGAGGAATGTTATGAGGCCTTTTCGAAATGCAGTAGGAAAACTTCTGTTCAGCTTGCTTCTCGCTTTGCACATGCTGACACTGCCTGCTTATGCACAAAGCAATCCAACTGCCGCCTCCATTGATCGTCTCGTTACCCAGTTATCACAAAATCCGGAGAGCGCGGGCATACGGGCGGGAGTGGCGGTGTACAATACGACGACAGGAGAGTGGATTGACCAGCATAATGCAGAGAAAACATTCGTGCCCGCTTCCAACCTAAAACTTCTTGTGACAGCTGCAGCACTGGATATGCTTGGCCCGGACTACCGCTTTGCAACTGAAATACATACTACCGGCCACATTACTCCGAAAGGCGTGCTGCAAGGAGACCTTATTCTTAAAGGGTACGGTGATCCCTCGCTTACAGAAGAGGAAATGCGCGCCATCAGCGTCGAGCTAAAAGCAAAAGGGATTACTTCCATTCATGGTCGACTGCTCATCGATGAAAGTTATTTTGATAATGTTCGGTTGGGCGAGGGCTGGATGTGGGATGATGAACCATATGGCTACAGCGCTCAAATTAGCGCATTTGCCGTCCATAAGAATATGAGTACCATCACACTGAAACCAGACAAGCCTGTCGGACAAGCTCCTTCTTTGAGTGTAGAACCAAGTAGCAAGTACATCACCGTTCAAAACCGTGTAACCATTGCTGAAGGTACGGAACAAAATGTCCAAATCGATAGGCCGAGAGGTACGAATACGGTCATTCTGACAGGCACGCTCGGAAAAGACGCCGAGCCATACAAGGACGATGTAACGATGGAAGACCCGGCTTTGTTCGCGGGTGATGTGTTTAAACAAGCACTTGCCACAAATGGGATCCTTGTCTCTTCTAATAACATTGAAAAAACAACACTTTCTTCTGGCTCACCGCTTGTTACGCATCATTCCGAGCCGTTGCGCGACATTATTACTGAACTTAATAAAGAGAGCGATAACTTCTATGCAGAAATGCTGATGAAAACGCTTGGTGCTGTAGCGAAAAATAAAGGAAGCTTCAACGCTGGTGCAGACGCGATTGCAGACTTCATGGTAAAAGCCGGGATTGCCGACGGATATCGTCAGGTAGACGGTTCAGGCCTGTCACGACTGGATCTAATTTCTCCCCAGCAGCTCGTCGAACTGCTCGCCTATGTGCAAACACGAGAATACAGAGAAGACTTTGAGCGTTCGTTACCAATTGCAGGAGTGGACGGTACACTCAAAAATCGGATGAAAGACACGCCTGCAGAAAATAATGTTCATGCTAAGACCGGCTCCATGAGTGGCGTGCATACCTTATCTGGCTATACAATTGCAGCGAATGGAAACAAACTTGCTTTCTCCGTTTTCTTAAACGGTGTCCGCAGTACCAAACCTGCCGCTGCATTCGAGGATGCGGTTGCCATTTTGCTCAGTAGTTCTTTGTCCCAGGAAGCGGCGGAGAATCCCGCAACCGACTCTCCATCCTCTACGCTTGCCACACTGCTGAATCCGATATTGGAGCAGGAGAGCATGCGTGGGGTCGCCATCGGGATGATTGTAGGCTCGCTTGAACGTCAAGATGGGGAAGAGATTCTATATGCGAAGAATGTGGATACACTGCTAACGCCTGCGTCTAACATGAAGCTTCTAACCAGTGCAGTAGCGCTCAGAGAATTGGGCCCGGACTATACATTCAAAACCGAATTGTATGTGTCTTCTCTCCCGGATAAGCATGGAGTTATACACGGAGATATCATTATAAAAGGATACGGTGATCCAACTTTGCAAGCCGACGATCCTTCCGGTATAAAAGGTGGCACAGAGCTTTCTCGCTTCGTTCAGGCATTGCTCGGAAAAGGAGTAACCCGTATTGACGGCCGAATCATCGTAGACGAAAGTCAGTACGATGCGAAACGTTTGGGTACAGGCTGGGCTTGGGATGATGAGAGCTATGGATATAATGCTCAGATAAGCGCCCTTGCGGTGAATCGCGGCGCGGTACGTCTTGATTATCAACCAGGGGCGCACGAAGGGGCTCCCGTAACAATGGCGCTTCATCCGAAGACTTCCTATGTTCAAGTCAGTAATGAAGCAAAGACTACGCCCGCAGGTACAGAGAATACGTTTAAGGTAGAACGCGAACGAGGCAAGAATAGCATTCGTCTAACAGGCAACTTGCCACTTGGCGAGACGCCCGATTATGAACGGATCGCCGTGGAAGATCCTGCGCTTTATACCGGCACAGTACTTAAGGAAGCGATGGAGCAGGGTGGAATAAAGATATCTAAACAAAGTGAGGTACAGAAGGGGCTTGTTCCTTCTGGAAGCCGCAAGATTTTCGAGCTTCAGTCTTCGCCATTACGCGATATTCTCGTATACGGAAACAAGAATAGTGATAACTTCTATATGGAGATGCTGCTGAAACGGCTTGGAGCAGATAAGAAGGGCGCTGGCAGTGCGGAAGCTGGTATTGAGGTTGTTCAGAAAAACCTGCAAGAAAACGGAACAAATCCGGCATTTGATATGGTGGATGGTTCAGGATTAAGCCGTTATAATCAAATCTCAGTCCGCCAGGTTTCATCCGTGTTAACAAGCATGTCCCGCCATCCTTCTTTCGAGCATTTCTATCGTTCGCTTCCGATTGCAGGGGTAGACGGCACCTTGAAAAACCGTATGAAACAAACAGAGGCGGAGAATAATGTACATGCCAAGACCGGAACACTACAAGGCGTCAGTTCATTATCCGGCTATGTCACGACAAAGGATAATGAACGATTGTATTTTTCCATCATTATGAATGGCTATACGAGTGCATCAAAAAACTTTACCGACGTACAGGATCAACTCACTTCTGCTCTAGCTAATGTCTCCCTTGCATCAGGAGTGGCAGCTGATTAATTACACATCCATTAATCAAAAAAAGTCCGCTGTTATACTACCAGCGGACTTTTTTTACAATAGAGTGAATTTCATAACGGTAGCCGAAAGCATTACATCTTAATGTATGTCGTAGAACCGATTTGCGCTATCATAAAGCGATTCCCTGCAGGGGAGTGGATCTGCATGTTCTTCGCATTCCTCTCGTCGTACTGAGATAAATAAGCGAAATCGGGCCGGGCGGCTTGATCTAGCAGATACGCTGATACCGTAGCACCTGGCTTGCGCTCGCTGTTCAGCTCTGTAATCACTCCCTTTTTTGTCTTTATGCCAATACCATGTGCAAAATAGCGGTTATCTCCTAACAATACAACATTTTCTCCTTGCCATTCAGGTGTTTTAGGATTGTATTCGGGATTGTTAAAATACTGAACATCTCCTGGCAAATACTCGGCTGCATGTATCCATGTTAAACGCAAATCTTCATCATACACTCCATCATACAGAAGAATATTGGGGAATAACCGATTGAAGTTATCCTTCCCGATGGAGTCAATAATGGCCTTATAATACACGATAACGATAGCTGTGGTGCATTCAAACGCATATTTTTTTCCGTCTTTAAAAATGTCATTCATTGCTTCAGCCGGTTCGATACCCTTTTTCAGTTGAAATCCGCCTTCCTTTGTACGATTCCAGTAGCGAGGATTGCACCTGGATTCTTTGAATGTGGCGAAGTCTGCTCCGCTGTAATAGAGATTTTTTGCAGCAGACACAATAAAACCCCGCATTTTCACTTCAAATTTCAGCACGTCGAGGGACGGATACACGTATGTGATTGTGCTTGCTGCCATACGTTCAAGAATGGTGCGCTGTATGCCGCTAAGTGGCCATTCCTTTTCGAGCGTTTCGATATGTATGGATGCGTCTGAAATCTGAATCATGATAGTTCCCTCCTTATGTTGTCATGCTTCTCCTGTATGGATAAAGCAAAAGTATACCCATTTATATGCATTGTGGAGGCATAATGTGAAAGGTTGCTCATCATCAGAACGTAAGATAAAACAGAGGTATATACCTAGGATCGTTTTATTTTAACAACGCCCCTAGCATATAGTAAGATAAGAAGAGGCTAAAGAATGAGTATATAGTCTGTAAGTTAGATAGAAGGGCGAAATATTGAGGATTGCGTCAAGCAGTAGACAAAACAGTAGAGTTTATACCAATTGATTCGGAGGAAGAAGTATATGCTTATCAATGAAAAAATCAAAGCTTCAGAAGTAGAATTGATAGGAATAGATGGCGAAGATATGGGTATTATGTCAACAAAAGAGGCATTAAAAATAGCGAAAGAGTTAAAAGTAGACCTCATATGCCTTTCGCTTACTTCGAGTCCACCACCATGCCAATTGATGCCGCGACAGACAGCACAGAAGAAACAGGCAAAGGAAAAGCAGGCATTAAATAAACAGGAAAAAGGTCCGAAAACGAAAGAAATCCGCGTTAGCGCTACGATCGAGCAGCATGATTATGAAACGAAGAAGCGACAAGCGGAAAAAATTCTTAGGGGAGGAGATTGGGTGCAAATCAACGTACGTCTACAGCGTAAAGAAAGCGATGCAGCCAAACGAATCGTAGCTGAGTTTGTACAAGACTTATCACATTGCGCCGAAAAAGAAAAAGGCATACAGACGAGTGGCAAACAGGTTAGCGTCGTGCTTAAACCCTGTTAATCAATCGTCCGTATGCGAAAGTTGAACGTTATGCGTTTTCGTCGTCCGTTTTTGTGATCACCATGAAGAAGATAATTAGACCAAACGCAATCAAGGCTAAAAAAGGAATCGTAATGAAACCAAACCAATTCATATAAGTGGTCGTACATGGCACTCCAGAGGTACAAACTTTTGCGACTTCTGACAGAAACGGAAGCTTCTGCTCGAGATAATGAAATAAAGAGATAGCGGCTCCAATCACTGAGAGAGGAAGAATGTAACGCTTAACTCTTAAATCGTTGTGATAGGCCGCTATTCCCAAAATAACGCTCTGCGGATACATACAAATGCGTTGGAACCAGCATAAATTACATGGGATAAAGCCTTTGACTTCGCTAAAATACAAGCTTCCCAGCGTAGCAATCAAGGAAACTATCCATGCGAAATATAAAGCATATGTTCGAATTCCATTTCTATTCATCATAGTAGAGGTTAGCTCCTGCTGGCTTTCGCTTTCTCGATAAGTGAGACTATTTCTTCATAATCGAACGGGTTGTTTACCACCGTACCATTGATTAAAATTGTAGGCGTCTGGTGGATGTCATACGTTTTAACAATATTCGTATCTGCATCTACCTGCGGTTTGGTCGTTTTGTTTTTGATGTCTTGCGCCAGCTTGTCCTGATTTACCCTCGGTGCATATTGTTTGGCCAGATCAAGCAGCAGTTCATTCGTAATCCATGGTGCTTCTGCATTTTCCTTTGGTTGTCTGTTAAATAACGCTTTATGGAAAGCCCAATAGGAACCAGGATCTTGTGCTAATACCGATTCCGCTGCCATCGCAGACCGTTCTGATTCTTCTCCATGAAACAGGACATTTATGTATGCGAGCTTAGCTATGCCTGTATCAAGATACTCCTTTTGTAACTGGGGGAAAATCTGTTCATTCCACACTTTACATCCCGGACACTTGAAATCCCCGAATTCAATAATGGTTACTCCCGCATTTGGATTCCCTGCTATGGGCTGATTTTCTATAGGTGGAGGATTATCCACAGCTATATCTTTGTTTGGCTCTACCGCTTTTAATGCGATAAACAAGACAACCGCCGCCAGCAGTCCGATCAACGTATAAAGAACGAGACGTTTATTCGTGCTAGACGTTTTTTCCTTGGCGCGTATATTTGTTGAAGTGCTTTTGTTTTGCGCGCCTTTTCGGTTGGATTTTTTGCTCATTAGATCCCTTCTTCCCATCAAAAGTATATTATTCAACCGAACAAAACATACCTTCTTGATTGCCGGTTGTCATCTACTAATACGTGCGATTTCATTTGAATCCGCACGTATTATAGCATTCAACCTTTGTACGAGCAAGAGATTCGATGTTCTCGGTACATTTAGCTACATATGGTACAATAAAAAATGGATAATAGTGTCGTATTGTTGAACATTCAGGAAGTTTACGAGTGGAGGTGGCGAAGAATGAGGAAGTGGCTGATTACACCAGCCATTGCGCTGGTCGTCTCAGCCGTTGTCTTTTCTTTTATTCTGCTGAATGCTGAGGAAGAAGAACAAGTCACAGATGAACAGGATCGCATGGCGAATACATATGCATGGGAACAACCGCTAAATGAAGAAGATCCTTTTGATTCGGGATGGCCAGGGCCGGACCGTCCAGATCCGGCGACAATCAATGCAGAACAAAGTATATCAGAAGCAAAACCGCCAGCAGGAGAGAAATTTAAGGCAGAAGGATTGTCACTGGAAGATGATACATATGCGGTGGATACGAAGAGCGGGGACGTGAATGGAGACGGGATAGCAGATCGCATTATTTTAATTGGCACACGCATCCCGCTGGGGGAATCATTTTCGCCCTATGTTTTCAATCTTGGCCTTGTCGTACAGGATGGAAAAAACCATACGTACATGAAGAGGGTGTTCCGATACACGTCTCCAGACGGTCAGGAAGAGGAGGTTGTAGCTCAACGGCCAAGTTTATCGATCGCTGATGACACCGGTGTGATTACAGTTATTGTTCCTGAAGGTGGCGAAGGCCAGGTAAAGCATGAGTTTCTTATCAGTTGGAAAGAGAATCAGCCAGTCATGCTTTCTCCAAAAGAGAGCGTTTTATTACGGTAAAAAATTTTTTTGACAAGTCTCGAATTCGTGAGACTTGTCTTTTTTTATAAATATAAGCCGAAGCAAAGATATTTGACAGATTATAAAATTTAAAAAAAGCGAGGAATGTGCCGATGATTTGTATGTATATATATACAAATAGCAGAACAGCGCAGAAAGAGAGAGAAAAATGAAGAGAAAGACACTTATTAAATTCTATACATGCATGGTGCTTATCGGGTTCAATGCCATTCTGTGGTCGTATATGTGGCAGGAATTCAAGCAAACACGAGCAGACGCGACTGCATCTCGGCATCATCCTCAACCAAAAACAGAACTAACAGAGTCTCATAAGATGAAACAGCAACCAGCTGACGATCCTGTAATAGCTTCTGAAAGAGCGGATTCGGATTCTTCTGTTGTGCAGAAGAAAGCTGGTGGAGAAGAGGCAGCTGCTTTCCTTGCATACGAGCGTTTACTACATGAGACAGAGTATGCAGAAGGAAAACGAGATAAGTACGTATCGCTTGTGGAAGAACAGATTTTAAACGGACAAAGAAGCAATGAAATTGATTATACCGTTTTGAAAGACGCAAACGCTGTGTTTCGAGATATCTCAAAACGTTTGAATAGTATTGAGATATCAGGAGATATATCCGAACAAAGCAAAAACGCTGCATACCAAGCGAAAACCGCGCTTAGTGAGTCATATTGGAATAAAGCGGATGCTATTGTCTCGTTAGCAAACTTTCTTGATACGAATGACGTAGAATGGAAAAAGAAATACGAGCGGAAAATTGAAAAAAGCGAAAAATACAAACAAGACAGCATAAATGCATTGCGTGTCCAAAAAACAAAACTTGGCATATCCAAATAAAAAAATAATATCTTAAGCTATAGTCCATTTTTCTTTTTTTATCTCGAAATGTTAAAAAAACTTATAAAATGAGATTGTTTTTCTTTACGTCCGATAATATATATTATGTTAACTAAGAAAAGATGTATTCTAAGAGATGTAATTCTACTCTCCTCTCGTCATAACGATTTATCTCCTGAACAGGAAGCCCCCTTGAGACACTCATGCCTGACCGACGGCTTCCCTGCGCTACGCGCTCGATACAGTCCATCTACCCGTCTTGTCTATGTTCTCTCTATAAATTCGACATTAAGACCATTCTCTTCGACCAGATTTTCTTAAGTATCTTTTTATTTTCAAAATATAATGATACCACGAAAAATTTCCCCCATTTGATCGTTATTCTCACTTAAATAAAAGGTCTGAAAGATCGATTGAACAAAAGTTGCTTGAATTTAAAACAATTAGAACACTAAATATAACCAAACTTAAAGTTCTTATTGAACCTGAGTTGCATCTTGAATTGACGGGCTCACACCCTGCATTTGGTGTAGTGAGGTTAAGAGAATTGCTTGCTACATGGGTTGTTCATGATTTAACGCACATTGCTCAAATCGTACGGGTAATGGCTAAGAGATACAGAGTAGACGTTGGGCCTTGGAAAGAATATTTAGGTATATTGAAAAAGTAATACTTATACTGTACTCTTCTTTACTAGCCCTTTATTAGATATATAATAGCGAAAATGTCTCAGCCTATCAGTTCAAAATTGACAAAATAACGCACTGAAGAGACAGGAGAACACATTCCTGTCTCAAATGCTTCTTGATTAATCATGAAAATTCGTGCCGTCTGTCACTGCTTTGACGACGTCGGTACGGACAACAAAGTCACCGAAGTGCTCGCCTTCCCGCCTTTCTTTCGCGTAGCGGGAAAAAAGCACACGCAGTTCGCTCAAAATTTCTTCTTCACCGATGTTTTCACGATACATTTTGCTTAGGCGGCTACCGTCAAAGGCTGCGCCAAGATACATGTTGTATTTGCCGGGCGCTTTGCCGATAAAGGCAATTTCGCCAAGCGCCGGACGGGCACAACCGTTCGGGCAGCCGGTCATGCGGATCGTAATTTCTTCGTTGCACAAACCGTTTTCATCGACAATAGCCTCGATCTTCTCAAGCAGTACCGGCAAATAGCGTTCTGCTTCCGCCATCGCCAATCCACACGTCGGAAGAGCGACGCACGCCAGCGAGCTGCGACGAAGTGCTGTATAATGCTCGCCATTCGTCAAACCGTATTGCTCGATCAACTCGCTAATCCTTTTCTTGGTTTGGCTTGATACGTTGGCAATGATCAGGTTTTGATTTGCTGTCAAACGGAAATCACCGGTATGAATTTTGGCAATTTCACGCAAGCCAGTCTTCAGCTTGTAATCATCAAAATCTGCGACACGGCCACCTTGGACAAACAGTGTAAAATGCCATATTCCCTGAACACCTTTTACCCAGCCGTAGCGGTCGCCGTTATGGTCGAAATGATACGGCTTCGCTTCATCCAGGCTCCAGCCGAGGCGAGCTTCCAATTCAGCCTTGATTGTTTCCAGTCCGAGGCGGTCAACTGTATACTTAAACCGAGCATTTTTGCGGACAGAACGGTTTCCATAGTCACGCTGAATCGTAATGACTTTTTCCGCCACATCATAAATTTTGTCCGACGTACAGAAGCCGATTACTTTAGCGAGTTGCGGATACGTTGCTTTGTCGCCATGTGTCATACCCATGCCGCCGCCGATGGCCACGTTAAAACCGACAAGCTTTCCTTCTTCAACAATCGCAATGAATCCAAGATCCTGCGAATAGACATCAATGTCATTTGATGGCGGAACGGCGATACCGATCTTAAACTTCCGCGGCAAATAAAGCGGGCCATACATCGGTTCGACTTCTTCTGCTTCTGGCGTACCAGCAACTTTTTCTTCATCCAACCAAAGCTCATGATAGGCTCTTGTCCGTGGTAATAAATCATTACTCAACTTTTTCGCCCTTTCGTATACTTCTAAATGAATTTCAGATTGATATGGATTCGGGTTACACATAACGTTCCGATTCACATCGCCGCATGCCGCAATTGTATCCAAAAGGGACGTATGAATTTCCTGAATTGTTTTTTTCATATTCCATTTTAAAATACCGTGCATTTGAAATGTCTGGCGTGTTGTCAGTTTTAAGGTCCCGTTTCCGTACTTTTGGGCAAGCTCATCCATGACAAGCCATTGAGCTGGTGTTGCCACACCGCCCGGCAAACGGACACGCAGCATGAATTGATACGCAGGTTCAAGCTTTTGCTTTTGGCGCTCGTTGCGGAGATCCCGGTCATCCTGCAAGTAGCTACCGTGAAATTTCATCAGGCGATTGTCATCTTCGGAAATTCCGGCGCTGATCGGTTCTAACATCGATTCCGCCAGCGTGCCGCGCAAATAGTTGCTTTCTTCTTTAATGCGCTCAACATCGCTTGGCGGGCCCTCTGGTGCTTTTAAAAAGTGCTTCGACATGTTGAAAAACCCCTCTCAATCCAAAATTAGTATACATCACGTTGGTAACGCTTTTGCTGCTGCATGTCGGCAAGATAGTCTTCCGCTTTTTCACGGCTCATGCTGCCTTCTTTTTCGATAATCGCAAGTAAAGTGTTATGGACGTCATATGCCATGTTTTTCTTGTCTCCGCAAATGTAAACAACCGCTCCTTCTTGAATCCATTCAAACAATTCTTTGCTATGTTCAAGCATACGGTGCTGCACATACACTTTTTCATCCGTATCACGCGAAAATGCCACATCCATTTTCGTCAGCACGCCTTCTTTCAGCCACTTTTGCCATTCTGTCTGATAAAGAAAGTCCGTCACATAATGCTGGTCCCCGAAGAATAACCATGATTTTCCTTCCGCTCCTATTTCTTCGCGTTCCTGCATAAAAGAGCGGAAGGGCGCGATGCCTGTTCCCGGTCCAACCATGATAATCGGCGTATCTGGGTTCTTTGGCAGCTTAAAGTTTTGGTTAGGCTGAATGTAAACCGGCAGCGTGTCCCCTGGCTGTAGACGTTCCGCGCATAAACAAGAGCAGACGCCTTTTCGTTTGCGTCCGTGTGCATCATATCGGACGGCACCGATAGTCAAATGCACTTCATCCGGATTCGCGGATAAGCTGCTCGCAATTGAGTAAAGGCGGGCCGGCATTTTCCTGAGAATCGAGATAAACGCTTGTGCCGATACCCTCCACGGCCCAAAATCACGGACCAGATCAAGTAAATCGCGCCCTTCAAGATATGCTTTTAAATTTTCTTCATTGTCTGGCGATAAAAGCTCTCGTAAATCCTTATTCGCTGAAAGTTGCACTGCCTGCTCAAGAAGCGGTTTTGTTAAAACTGTAATTTCAAAGTGAGAGACGAGCGCTTCTTTCAGTGGACGAACACCCCCCTGCTTATTGATCGTCACAAGTTCTTCCGGATCCCAGTTCATTTCTTCAAGAAACATGTCTACAAGAGCCGGCTCGTTTTCCGGATAGACACCAAGGATGTCACCTGGCTCAAATGTAAGGCCAGACCCTTCAAGCGATAATTCAAGGTGGCGTGTTTCTTTATTCGAACCACGACCGTTCAAATTTAAATTTTCAAGCACTTCCGCTTTGAACGGATTTGTTCTAGAATACACTGATTCACTCACTTGAAGGGCTGTTGCTGGAGCTGGAGTGGCACCTCCGCCCTGCTGTGCTTCACTTAATCCACCATAGACTCCTGCAAGCCATTCGGATGCTGGCTCATCATAGTCAAGATCGCAGTCAACACGCGGATAAAGCCGTGTGGCTCCGAGCTCTTCCAGCCGCTGATCGAACTCTTTTCCCGTCTGACAAAAAAACTCATATGAGCTGTCCCCGAGCGACAAAACAGAAAACCGAAGACCGTCAAGCTTTGGCGCCCGTCTGCCATGAAGAAACTCATGGAAAGACAGCGCGTTATCCGGCGGCTCCCCTTCCCCATGTGTGCTCACGATAATAAGCAGGTTTTGGGCTTTCTTCAAATGGTTTGCTTTAAAATCACTCATGGATGAAACGATTACTTGAAAGCCGTTCCCCTCTAGTGCCTTGCCTGCATTCTCCGCAAGCCTTTGGGCGTTGCCAGTCTGTGATCCATAAAGAATAATCACTTCTCTTGAAATTGTCTGTCCGGTGCTCTCGGCAGAAATTTCTGTCGTCAACACTTCTGATGTTCCTGGAGCAGAAGCAGACTGGATTGCTGTCAGATAACCGCTTAGCCAGGCTTTTTGCGATTCCGTCAAGGTCGGCAGAAGGCGGTTAAGGAGCTCTGCCTGCTCCTGATTAAATGGACTGTTTATTACCTGAAGTTGCAACGATATCCACCTCACACAGAAATATACACTTGATGTACGTCATTTCATTTGTACATTCACTTTTTAGTGAAAAAAAGATTAATTACATCGAATTTATATTATTCATATAAATTAAATTGGTTTTAATTATGTAGATTATTTTACCGGAAGTCATAGCGTTGGTAAAATAAATATAAATTATTATAATGATTAAAATTACTAATGATAGAATGGGATTTATTTGTACAATGTCGCGTGCTACGGAACACGAGAAAAAGCACTTCAGAACGCTGAAGTGCTTTTTCTGACAGATAATCCTTGTTGGAGAAAATGGGAATTATTTAGACATATATCCTAAACCGTGCTATTATCTCGCATGTTGATTAATAATAGCACGGAACTTTTGGGTTAACACGTTAACATCCTGATTTAATTCCGTTTTATTTAAGTAAATACGTACAAGACGTTCATCCATACTATACGTTTCTTCCAACCATCCTAATACTCCTCTGGCTTTACGATCGATTTCCAGCGCCACTTCAATTCCATTTTCCTCTACGTGGCACACAACTTCCACTTCATCAAGCTTTCCTCGATAATCACGGTTAGATGGACTAAACTCAAACTCCTGTACAAATGGAAGACGGCGACGGAAGAAAGGTGCATACTCGCAGTCTGCTTCCCGTAGTGTAAATCCGACCTGTTGGACAGCTTTTAGCACTTTTTCCATCCACGGATGTGGAAGCACTTGAATACGGTCGTTATCCCCGGCATCCACACCATTTTTAATATCTATATCTGTCTTAATCCAAATGGCCACGCTTCCAAGCGTAACAGGTGTGTCCAACGGTAGAGGAAACGCAAATGGAAACTCTTTTACTTCTTTAGGAAAAATAATGAATCCGTTAACTACTCGATGGGAAGCAATCGGAGATGTCTGGTATATTTTCTTATCGTCCTTTTCCATAATATAGCGGCTCATTACATACAGATCAATATCATCAATAGTTTGTTCTACATTTCCTCCACGCACATAGACGGTTCCTGTAATCGTATCGCCCGGACGATACTGCGAATAATCCAAAACCGTATCGACTGTAGCGGAACCAATGCCTACACTTGCCGCCATTTTTTTAAAAAACGACATTCATCATCTCTCCTTAAAGTTATATTTTCCTTATGTACTTTCACTTGCTGCTTATTAAGTTATACTAGAAAAAACGATTTTTGGTTTCAGTTTTTTATAAAAATTTAAACGAATATAAGTACTTCCTTCCTGATAACACCCCAATCGGAGTAGGAATTATGTGGATTGATGGAGTTCACGCGATAACTGGCGATAAAATCTTCAAGATAATTTATACAAAGTAAAACAGCATCTTTTGCTTGCTTTTCCTGTTATTATGTATGTGTTTTTGTATTTGGTTAAACTAGAATATATACGGAGTATTTTTATTCTCTGAATATTCTATTGGATTCATACGATATATTACTCTACTATCTACGCTCTACGTTTGTAAATCTTTATTAAAAAAAGAAATTCCCCAAAATAAGCTTTTTAGGGAATGGTAAAGATTTGTTATATGTTTAAAGCTTATAGAATTCTTTGGTTAAAATTTTGTACCTTATTAGACGCATCATTTTCCATCTCTTTGCATTTTTCTTCCCAGAAATCAGCACCATTTATTCCTGCTTTGCCCGGATCGAAAATCGGATTTCTTCCTGCTTTTTTCTGGATTTCATAATCCTTTAGTACTTTTAAGACCGGCTTTGTCAGTAGTAAAATCGCAATAAGATTAAGCCAAGCCATACTTCCTATACCTAAATCCCCTAAAGCCCATAAGAAAGACGCTGATTCAACACTACCAATATAAACCATTACTAAAAATCCAACTTTCAGAACTATTTTCAGCCACTGGAACTTTAGTTTTTGATTAAGGTAGACAAGGGTGGTTTCAGCAATATAGTAATAGGCTAACAAGGTAGTAAACGCAAAAAAGAAGATGGCGATGGAAACGAATATCGGACCAAAGCCTGGTAAAACGGTTTCGACTGCTTGCTGGGTATAGATAGGTCCCGGTTCAATATTGCCCATTGTTTCAACGATGGGTTCTTTTCCTTCTGGGATAACGCTATACATGCCAGTTACAAGAATCATGAGAGCTGTCGCCGTACATACAACAATCGTATCGATATAGACAGAAAAGGCTTGGACTAATCCTTGCTTAGCAGGATGAGAAACCTCAGCCGCTGCAGAACTGTATGTTCCTTCCCCCACGCCAGCAACATTAGAAAAGACCGCTCTCTTGACTCCCCAAGCAATAGCTGCACCGATAATGCCCCCAAAAGCCTGGTTTGTACCGAATGCGCTCGAGAAGATAAGGGAAAACATATCAGGGACTTTGGAGATATGAACCAATAAAACGATGAATGTAACTACTACATATCCTATTGCCATAAAAGGAACAATAGTTTGGGAAGCATTAGCGATTCGTTTTACCCCACCGAAAATGATTGCTGCAAGTAAGGCAACCAATAGAACACCAGTGATGCTTTTATTTAAACCAGTTACACTTTCAAATCCAACTGCAATATTACTTGACTGTATCCCAGGCAATAAAACCCCATAGGAAAGTGTGACAACAATGGCTACCATCACAGCGAACCACTTTATTTTTAGACCTTTTTCAATAAAGTAAGGGGTACCTCCTCGATATTCATTTCCTACCTTGCTTTTATATAATTGGGCAAGAGTAGATTCCACAAAGGCGCTAGCTCCTCCTAATATCGCCATTACCCACATCCAGAAAACCGCCCCTGGGCCTCCGAAGGCAATGGCTGTAGCCACACCGGCAATATTACCAATCCCCACACGTCCTGATAGAGCTAAACAAAAAGCTTGAAAAGATGAGATTCCTGTATCTGAGCTTTTGCCTTCGAACAATAATTTAATCATTTCTTTAAAATACCGTATTTGTAGAAAGCGAGTGGCAATCGAGAAAAAGACTCCTGCTCCCAGTGCAAAGATAACCAACCCGATACTCCATACCTGTCCAACTAACCATTCTACTAGTTTTTCCATCTAATCCCTCCTTAATATAACGCTTGATTTTACAGAAAAATATTAATCGTTTTAAATTTCAGATAAATAAAAGGGTAAGGGGATTAAATAACTGGACAGTTCCATAATTACTAAGAGCTGTCCAGTAGTCCTTAATCTACTAAACCCTTTTCTTCAAAGGAGTAATTAGGTAGCTACCTCAGTTCAGCAGTTATGACATACCTTACTTTATTTCAAGTTTACCCAAACGCTTTTCACTTCTGTGTAGTTGTCGAGTGCATAAGAACCCATTTCACGTCCGATGCCTGATTGTTTATAACCTCCGAATGGAGCTGCAGCGTCCTCTAGGTTGTAATCATTAATCCAGACAGTGCCTGCTTTTAAGCTATTCGCTACTTTATGTGCGATTTTAATATTTTCTGTCCATACACCTGCAGCAAGTCCAAACGGTGTATTATTTGCTCTTTCAATGACTTCTTCAACCGTATCGAACGGCAGGACTGCGACCACTGGGCCAAATATTTCTTCTTTCGCGATTGTCATGTCATCTGTGACATCAGCAAAAATTGTTGGCTGAACGAAGTATCCCTTTTCAAATGCTTTCCCGCCACCAGCTACAACTCTTGCTCCTTCGGCCTTTCCTTTTTCAATATAATTTAGCACGCGTTCTTGTTGTTGTTTGGAAACAAGCGGCCCCATTTCAGTACCTTTTTCCATTCCTGCACCGAGCCTTACATTGTTTGCCAACTTGGCTAGTTCTTCTACCACTTTATCGTAGTGCTTTCTATGGACGAACACACGGGAGCCTGCACTGCAGTTTTGGCCATGGTTGTACATAATACCATTAAAAGCACCAGTGATCGCGTCTGATAAATCCGCATCTTCTAAAATAATGTTTGGTGATTTTCCACCAAGCTCTAATGTCACATGCTTAATTGTCTCAGCTGCTTGACGCATAATATACTTACCAGTGGCTGTGGAACCTGTAAAGGCTACTTTTTCAATATCGTGATGATTTACGATCGCCGCTCCTGCCGTTTGACCAAACCCAGGGACGAAGTTCACGACGCCGTCCGGAAAACCGGCTTCTTTAAAAAGATGAGCCGTATATAACAGAGATAACGGAGTTTGCTCAGCAGGTTTTAATACGATAGTACAACCTGTTGCAAGAGCTGCACCCATTTTCCACGCAGACATGACTAACGGATAGTTCCATGGAATAATTTGACCGACAACACCAATCGGTTCATGACGTGTATAGTTTAAATAGTTTTTTGAAATCGGAGTTGTCTGACCAAGGATTTTCGTTGCCCAGCCAGCATAGTAGCGGTAGTGTTCCACCGTTGCAGGAATATCGTCTTCTAGCGCTACTTGATAAGGCTTACCATTATCCAATGCTTCTAATTGGGCTAGCTCTTCCTTATGCTCATCAATCAAATCAGCCAGTTTGTAAATTAAGTATGCTCTTTCAGCCGCACTGAGGTCAGGCCATGGTCCTTTTTCGAATGCCCGCCGAGCGGCTTTCACCGCTAAATCAATATCTTCTTCCTGTGCCTCACTTACTGAAGCAAGAATCTCCTCTGTTGACGGATTATACGTTTCAAACATTTTACCGCTTACAGATGGCACAAATTTCCCGTCGATAAAAAGTTCGATATTTCCTTCTAAAAAAGCCTTTACCTTTGGTTTTAATTCTACTTTTGTTGTTAACATGTTCCGTTCCCCCCTACATTCTTTTGCTCGTACAACATGAATTTTTATACATGAGTAGCGGCCGTTAAATTTGATAAAATATCCTTAAGCTTTTGATCTTCTTCAGGCGTCAGTCCCAAACGAGGATAACGAGAAGGACCTCCTGCCTGTCCGTTCAGTTCCATTGCACGCTTGACAATTTGTACATATTTTCCTGATCCTTCAAGGAATGCACAAAGCGGTAAAATGCTGTCATTAATCGCCCAAGCTTCTTTTAGCTCGCCTTTTTGGACATGGTCAAACATTTGCGTAACAAGCTTTGGCACAATATTACCTGCGACGGAAATCCAACCTGTTGCTCCGACTAAATAAGACTCCATAACCAATTCTTCTGAGCCGCAGAAAATTTCAATATCTCCTTTGCCATGTCTGACAAGGTCTCTTGCTTTACGGATATCTCCGCTTGATTCCTTAATATGAGTGACTCTTTCACATTCTTTTCCGATCTGCAGCATAAGCTCAGTACTCATGTCGACACCGGATGTAAAAGGATTATTGTACAACATAATAGGTAAATTCACTGCATTTGATATTTCTTTAAAGTGAAAGTAAATTTCCTCCTCCTTTGGCTTGCAATAATAAGAGTTAATAATCAGGGCGCAATCTGCACTGTATGCTTCCGCCTGCTTCGTGTACTCAATCGTTTCCTTTGTTGTTTCAGCAGCTGTTCCTACGATAACAGGAAGGCGGCCGTTCACTTCTTTTAATACAGTTTCAACCATTCGAAATTTTTCTTCTTTTGATAAACTCACAAATTCCCCGGTGCTTCCATTGATTACAATACCTGCGACTCCTTGATCCAAGAAGTAGTTCACATTATTTTTTACTCCGCCCCAATCAATCTCCTGTGCCTCGTTCATCGGTGTAATTAATACTGGATAAGCTCCTTTAATTGTTGTCATTTTTATTTCCTCCTCAATGTTTTTTAATTTTTTAGACATTTATGTCAATAAAAATCCAGCAGGAAAAGGATCTGTCGGATCTAGCACAAGATTCTGCATTCCTGTAATGAAACCGCGGCTTGCCAAAGTGAACGTATAGCCGCTCTCTGTTTGCTTGGCTGCTTGTACTGTCAAAGAGCTGTCAAAAATACTTTTATTTACGAATGGGGCTTTCATGTACAATCCATCTTTGGAAAGTAAATGTGTATAACATGCCATTGTTGATCCGAAGCCAGGAGAACGAACAATGTATCGATCCTCATGGAAAGTGATTGTTTTAATTTGCCGCTCTTCCAGGTGAGAATCATCCATTAGAATAGCCCCTTTTATAGGCATTTTTGACCTAAGGGCCTGAAGCACTGTTTTTCCCCAGCTCCTTAATTCAGAAAGTTCTTCAACACAAATCTCTACAAAATCATCCCGTTTCTCAAACACCGCATATAATTGATCAGCTTGTACGAGAGAGAACTGTGTATGTAAGTGAAGATAGGACAAGGGAATATTTGTTTGGATTACTTGACAAGGCTCACTTTCTACCGATACGGAAACCACCTCATCCTTCTCCATAATAGCGGTAGCTGAAATCACACCACTGACCGTTTCGATTTTATATTCATTTGACGCTCTTGGCTGCAAATGACCACACTCTAGTAAAGCTGTAATCACAGCAACAATACCGCCATAGTGAAGAAGCGCGGTTCCTTCATGATTGAAAAATAATACGGCAATATCTGCTTCTCGATTAATCGGCGAAACAACAAGACAGCCGTTTAAGCCTGCGAATCCGCGCGGTTCTTTCAATAAAAGACTGATCTCTTCTGCAAACACATGCCGAAGTTGCTTATTTAACTGTTCTAAGCTCTCATAATGAATGAATGGTACGTCTTTAATAATACGGAACGCCTCACCAGCTACGTGTACATCCGTTGTTGAATATACTTTTTGAATCTTCATTTCACGCCCTCCGTTTCATGTTCCATCGGAGGAATAAGCAGAAACCCTTCTTTAAGCGGATCCTCTTCATGGTAGAAGAACCGGTGCATACCCATCAGCCAAGCTGATCCTGTAATTTTGGTCACTACAGCCTCGACGCCTTCCACATCTGTTGTTTCCAGTATGTGTCCTCTAAATAGAGAACCGACAATGCTTTCATGAACAAATTCTTCGCCAATTGAAATTTCTCGACTTGCATACAGCACAGCTAATTTAGCAGAAGTGCCAGTTCCACATGGAGAACGATCAATTCCCCCCGGAGGAACAATAACTGTGTTTTTTACATCTGCTTCCTCATGGGTTGGTTCGGTAAAAAACTCAACATGAGTTAACCCTTGAATAAATGGATATTGCGGGTGAACGATTTCAGTTTTTTCATTAATGGTGTTTCTGATATTGATCGCTGTTTCAATTATGTTAGAAGCATTCCATGGAGCTAAATCCAATCCAATCGATTTAGCGTCAATGATTGCGTAAAAATTGCCACCATACGCAATATCAGCATCTACACGCCCAATTTCCTCAACATCAACGGAAACACGTTTTAAAAGAAACGCGGGGATATTGCAGAAGGATACTTCTTTTGCTTTTCCATTTTCTATAGAAATATCTACTTCGACGAGCCCGGCAGGCGTATCCAACTTTAATGAAGTAATCGGCTCCTGAATGGGGATCAATCCCGATTCAACTAGAGCAGTACACACACCGATGGTGTCATGTCCGCACATTGGCAAATATCCACCTGTCTCTATGTAAATCACGCCAATATCCGCTTCCGGATGGCACGGCTCCGTTAACAAAGCACCGGACATGACATCATGGCCACGCGGCTCGTTCATTAAAAGCTTGCGTATCCAATCATACTTCTTTTTCATATAGAGCATTTTTTCTGACATGGTTTCTCCAATCAGTTTCGGGAGACCACTAATTAACGTCCTTGTAGGATTCCCGCCTGTATGTGTATCGATAGTTGTAAATATCTTGTGTACCTTCATCTGCTTAACACCCTTTCTTTAAAACGGTTAAAGCTAAGCGGTTCAACGGGAATAGACGTTTCTTTTTCATTGATTAGTTCTTCTATTATTTTTCCTGTCACTGCTGCAAGGCTAATTCCGTCACCTTCGTGACCAGCCGCAATATAATAGTTTGGAACTTTGTCCACCCGTGAAACAATTGGCAAATGGTCTTCCGTCCATGGCCGCAGCCCTGCATATGAACGAATCACCATCATATCTGCCATTCGTGGATAAAAGCGGATGGCTCGGTTAGCAATACATTGAATGACATCATTGTTTACTTTCATATTAAATCCAACGAATTCCCTGCTGCTCCCGATTAAAAAGTTTTGACTTTCCGTTGGTTCAAAGACAAGAGCTACTCCATATTTTTCAGTTAGCGGATCGATGCGACGCTTTCCACCAAATTTGGAAATTAAGTAACCAAACTCCATGACTTTTCGAGAACCCACATGCTGCTGCCGTGATGCAACAATAATGTGTCCTTTTCTTGGTTTAATCGGTATGGAAAGATTGAGCATCTTTCCTATTTGAGGCGCCCATACCCCAGCTGCATTGACAACATGATCTGCTGTAAAAGCTCCGTTTGTCGTTTCTATCGTAAATGAGCCACTTTTTTCTTTTTTCATTTGTTTTACTTCGGTATGTTTCAAGGCTGTAGCTCCTAGCTTTTTTGCTTCCTCAAGAAGTGCAAAGGCTAGGAGATAAGGGTTGACTGTAGAATCAGTGGCACACTCTAAACCGCCCAATAAGTCATCTGCAAAAAAGGGAGACTCTTGCCGGATATCCTGCCGGTCAAGCATACGGAATGGTAAACCAGCAGCTTTTTGGCGATCCACCCACTTCTGTGCCGCCTCCATTTCCTCGTCTGACTCACACACGAGGATGCTTCCTGGGGCACGATATTCAAAGGAATGTTCCAGATTTCTGCTTAATTCTTCTACTAGATTTTGACTAACCAACGACATTTGACTATCAAAACCTGGGTCTTTATCAATCGCCAAAATATTGCCGTCACATCGCGAAGACGTACCGCTGACAAATTCTCCTTTTTCAATTATCGTTACGTCTCTTCCATATTTAGAAGCATAATAAGCAATCGAACAGCCAATAATTCCCCCACCAATAACTAAAACATCGCAGTGTTTCACATGACATCCCTCCTCTCAATAAAGTGGCTTCAACGTTTAACAACGCAATTAGTGTGCCAACTAAGATAAAGCGTTTACAACACCGATTGTAAAAATATTTTAAATATTATATAAGTAGGTGTATAATTTTTTTTACAGTGTTAATGATTTTTTACAGTTTGGGAGGGTATCAAGGTGTTTTCATTACCATCGGTGAAAGAAATAATAAAACGTCTTCTACTAGATACATCGTTCGATAGGTATCACGTTAAAGAGAAAAACGGTGAATTTTATTATCGGCCAACAGCAAACACACCTGAGCTTCCATGCAAGGCCATATATGAGGCTGATTCATTCTTCACTTTGATTCAGGCGTTTAATCATCACTCTATAGCTGTTATTCTTGATGCGAATAAAAATCCTGTAGGCTATATAACAGCCGCACAAATGCTCGGTTTTCTTCATAACTCTTATAATCAGTTAAAGGCATTTTATGAAACCGTCACTCAAACGACGGATGCCTCAATCACAGTCATTGATGAGAACGAGCGTGTTCGTACATGGACAGAAGGAGCAGAAAAAATTTTCTCAGTCAACCATCAAGATATCATCGGCCAACCGATTACCGATTTTTTTGATCATAAAAAACTAGAAATCTTGCAATCACTACATGAAGGGAAAAGCATTGTAAGCCAGCACCATCAGCCGCGGTCCGATTTGTTTGTTTTAATTAACTCTAACCCCGTGTATTTTAATGGTCAGATTATCGGTGCAGTCGTTTCAGAAACGGATATCACGAATCAAGTCGTGCTTAATGAAAAATTATTTAACATGTCCAATGAAGTACACCGGTTAGAGCAAGAAGTAGCGAAGTATAAGGACGCATCTGATCCCTTTAATTCCATTAAAGGGAAAAGTGATGCCCTACAAAGAACAGTGCATTTAGCTAGAAAGGTGTGTTCTGTTAAATCAACGGTTCTCATACTAGGCGAAAGCGGTGTCGGAAAAGAAGTATTTGCTAAAGCTATTCATGAGGTGAGTGAAGAACCAAACGCACCTTTTATTTCAATTAACTGCGGTGCGATCCCGGCATCTTTATTTGAAAGTGAATTATTCGGGTATGAGCGGGGCGCCTTCTCCGGTGCTGATAATAAAGGAAAAAAGGGGAAAATAGAACTGGCAAAAGGAGGTACATTATTTCTAGATGAAGTAGGGGAAATGCCGCTCGAAATGCAGGTAAAACTTCTACGTGTGCTGCAGGAACGGAAGTATTATCGTGTCGGTGGCGAAAAAGAAATCGATATCGATTTTCGTATCATCGCTGCCACCAATCGCGATTTACAAGAATTAATGAAAGAAGGAAAGTTTCGTGAAGATTTATATTACCGCCTGAATGTAGTCAGTCTGCACATCCCTCCTTTAAGAGAACGAAAAGAGGATATTATTGAATTAACCCATTATTTTTTAAATGATTTTTCATTGAGCTATCAGCGGCCGATTCATGAATTCCCTCCAGAAGTAATACATGAACTGCTTCGTTATGATTGGCCTGGCAATATTCGCGAACTTCGCAACGTCGTTGAACGACTTATTGTATTCACGACAGATGGCGTAATAAAAAGAGATTACTTACCTTTTAGTACAAACGGCATCAGCTTTGAAAACACTCCAAAGATTGCATCGAATGTACGTAAAGAAAGTGACGTCACTATTTTGCCACTGCGAGAAGAAATGGATCAACACGAGAAAAAAGTAATTGAGAAAGCGTTAAAGATTTTGGATGGAAATAAATTAGAATGCGCTAAACAACTCGGTATCACAAGAGCCACTTTATATAATCGATTAAAGCGACTTGGCTTGCATTAATCTGCTCTCTCCTCTCTCTAAGTTGGCTTGTTTTTTGCATAGTATCTTCACAAAAGAAAATGGAGGCGAAATTCAGATGGCTAACAAAGAGAGCATTATTATTTGCCGTTGTGAGGAGGTTACTTACGGACAGCTTCAGTCAACAGCAGCTGAACATAAATGTACAGCGAGGGAATTAAAATTAAGAACGAGGGCAGGCATGGGCTTTTGTGGAGGCCGTACGTGCAGACCAACAGTAGACAGGATTATCGAGAGTATCATTCCTAATGTATCACCTGGTGAAATTCCGTTAAAATACCAGCCCCCAATTCGGCCGGTGACATTTGGAACAGTAGGTGAGAATCGATGACTAGAATAATGAATCATCCGGTGTTAGGAAATGTAGATGATAGAGAACGTATCCCCTTTCAATTTGATGGAAATACGTATGAAGCGTATGAACATGAAACGATTGCTGCTGCTCTTTTAGCAAATGGGATACGAAAACTGCGTGTTCACGAAGATAGCGGGACGCCTAGGGGAATTTATTGCAACATTGGCCACTGCTTAGAGTGCCGTGTAACTGTTAATAATCAAACAAACGTAAGAGCCTGCTTAACGATCGTAGAAAAAGATATGATCATTGAAAGTGGCAAACAGCATCCGAATCTTGTAAGAAGGATGGTGGAACAGCGATGATTGATGTTATTGTGATCGGAGCAGGTCCAGCAGGATTAGCAGGAGCCATTGCCTGTGCGGACTTTGGACTTAAAGTGACTGTTATTGATGAATTTATCAAGCCAGGTGGCAGATTGCTCGGACAACTTCATCAGGAGCCTTCTGGTGAATGGTGGAATGGAATAAAAGCATCAGAACGTCTCCATCAAGAAGCGAAAAAATTATCGGTCGATATTCATTGTGGTGTATCCGTTTACAACTTAGAAAAAAAAGATCAGCTATGGAATGTCTATACGAGCGTAGGTGCCCTGGAAGCTCCATTTGTACTAATGGCTACCGGGGCTGCCGAGTACCCTATCCCGCTGCCCGGCTGGACCCTTCCCGGTGTCATGTCGATCGGTGCAGCTCAAGTAATGACGAATGTTCACCGCGTCCAAGTCGGCAAAAAAGGAATGATTATTGGCGCGAATATTTTAGCATTTGCGATTTTAAATGAATTGCAATTGGCGGGTATAACGGTTGAGCGAATTGTACTCCCAGAAAAAAGTGCCCTTAGCCAAGAAGCAGGTGAACCTGAGGAGGTTATGAAATCGCTCTTAAACGCGGCTCATCTTGCCCCATCGCCACTATTACGTATCGGGGGCCGTTTCATGAAAAATGACTGGGTGAGAAAAATGGGTTTGAACTTTTATCCAAAAAACGGTATGAAGGTGAATGGTACTTCTCTCCAACTTCGTAAAGCAGCACTCGAAATTATCGGTAAAGATCAGGTTGAAGGAGTTCGCCTCGTCGATATTGATGCTAACGGCAATATTGTTGCCGGATCTGAAACGATTTACGAAGCAGATTTTGTCTGTATAGCAGGTGGCTTGTATCCGCTGGCTGAGCTTGCTGCTGTTGCCGGGTGTCCATTTCAATATGTTCCTGAACTTGGCGGCCATGTTCCTCACCATTCAGAAACGATGGAAACCCCTCTCAAGGGTCTGTTTGTAGCCGGTAATATTACCGGTATCGAAAGTGGTAAAATTGCCATGGCTCAAGGAACAACGGCAGGCCTATCAATCGCTAAACATGCCGGAAAAGGATTGGGCAAAATTGACCAGCAACTACAACAAGCAATACAAAATATCCATACCGTTCGAAGGCAAGCTACAATCCAATTCAATCCTAAGATTGACAGGGGCAGAAAGAAAATGTACGAGCTTTGGGAAAATCTTTATTCAAATAATGGGTTTAGTTAGTATAGGTGCGGAGTATTTTTATTCTCTAAATATTGTATCACGCTCTAATCTAC
Source organism: Aneurinibacillus migulanus (assembly GCF_001274715.1). Classification (GTDB taxonomy): domain Bacteria; phylum Bacillota; class Bacilli; order Aneurinibacillales; family Aneurinibacillaceae; genus Aneurinibacillus; species Aneurinibacillus migulanus. The sequence continues at coordinate 3,103,725 of NZ_LGUG01000004.1, forward strand.
ACGTAATTCCTTATGTATAATAAATATTCTCCCTTCTTATGTATGAAGGGAGTTTTTATGCCTTCTCTTTGATTATTTTAATAAGGTAAAGAGAAACGTTCCTGTCATGGCAAACTGGCTTACCAGACAAAGCAAAAGCAATATTTTTAACCTAAGATTATTAGGGTTTGCTTTTAGTTTAAATAAAAGAAACAACATGAGCAGTAAAGCGAATAAATCAAAAGCAATAAGCATAAAAAATTCTTTTGGCATGGATACTTCTCCTGACATTTTTAATATGTAAACGGCTCTCTATCTTTACCATTTCAAATAAGTTTTAGACTATACGATTCTAACAAACCAAAACCAGTCAAAACACGAAAATAAAGTGTTAGACTGGCTTTGGTTTGTTATACTGTCATCTCCAAAATAGCTTCATTGATCAATAGATTTCGGTGGCATCTGGTGACAAATTTTGAACATGCTTTAAATATTCCGTTACACGCTGATCTTCTTCATAAGGATATTCATATAGGTACAAAATAAGATAGCTATTCAAATTAGCGCAGATATTGGTTTATTCTCAGAATACCATGTGAATAAGGTATATACAAATTGACTATTTAGCCTGTTCAACTTTTATATTGATGGAGGTATACGTCCTGGACATCGCATTAACTTGAAGCCAATCCTACTCGATAGTAAGGCGTTCTTTATTTAGATTCCATCCATTTTTCTTATTCTGACGTTTTAGCTTCCACTGAGCCAGTACCATATACAGAGAAGGAACGACTAATAAAGTCAGAAGTGTCGAAAAGATCAGGCCAAAAATAATCGTATAAGCCAAAGGCTTAAATAACAGTTCACCCATAAGTGCAATTGGAATCATCCCTACCATGGCTGTTAAAGAAGTGAGCAGTATAGGACGAAAACGGGCGGATGCGGCTTGGATAACCGCTTCCTTCAAATCCATTCCTTCCTGTCTCGAATCTTCAATAAACTCAATCAGTACAATACCGTTGCGTACAACAATACCCGCTAAGGCAATTAACCCCATGATACTCATAAAACCTAGCGGAGTACGTGTAAAGAACAAGCCTATTAACCCTCCAGAGATAGCCATATAAACAGTAGTCATAACGATAAAAGGTATAGATAAGGAGTAGAACTGCATTACGATTAACATAAAAATCAAAAAGATCACGACAATATATAATCTGCCCAAATCTTTAAATATATCCTCCTGCTCGGAGGTTTCGCCATCACTCTCCCAGCCATATCCTGGTGGGAACTGAACACGGCTCATTTTCTGTTTGATTTCTTCCATCACATCTGTTGCCGTACGTCCATCTACGTCGGCTTCAACCGTAATCGTACGGACCAAGTTGTAATGATTTATTTTTTGGATGGAAAACGAAGGTTTCAATTCAGTCAGCTGTGCTAAAGGGATTTGTTCACCGTTCGCATTGGTAACATGTACCTGCTGAAAGAGAATGTTTGGATCCTGTTTTGCACTCTCTAGCGTCATTTTTATATCGATCAGTTTTTTACCTGTATCGAAATTACTAAAGTCCACTCCTTGGCCAATCAGCTGAAGCGTGCGTGTCAGATCCGTATAATTAACGAGATACTGATCCATAGCCTCCTTATTAACTTGAAATTCCAAAGCGTAGCGGTCCATACCGATATTATCCTGGACATCTTTTGTTCCTTTTATCGACAGAACTACTTCTTTAACCTGTTGTGACAAGCTGCGCAGCTGTTCCAAATCTTCACCGGAAATGCGGATAGACACCGGCTTACCAACAGGAACTCCAAGCTTAGGCACCTTCAACGTGATGGGCAGACCCGGATAACGTTTTTCCAGCTGCGTGCCCCATTTCTCCGAAGCCTCTTCTGCGTTAAATTTTCCTTCCTCTCCAAGAACAGCCACCTGCCCAATCATCACTCCTGATTTTGATTCCGCAGAGACATCTTTAAAAAGCTCTGGAGCGTCACCTCCAGCGGCGTACGTTACTGTTTTCACGTTCGGCTGCTGCTTTGCCCAATTGGAAATATCCCTGGTAACCCGATTTGTTTCCTGAATGGAGGTACCTATCGGCAACCGTATATTAATGGTAAGCTGCGGCTCATCCGATCTTGGAAAAAGCTCTATCGGAGTGAACATAATGAGCCCGTAAGCCAATGTGCTGATTAAAAGGCCAGACATCCCGACCAAAAGAGGTTGTTTCAGCACCTTAGGCATTAATTTTTCGGCATAAACATCACGCAGAATGTCGATCTGTTTGCCCAAGAGCCCAGCCGATTTACGGTTATTGAGTTTCTCTTTACTGTGTCTCCAGCATTCATACCACTGTCGGAATATGGGGATGATGGTGAAGGACATGATCATAGATGCCAGCATTGTAAATGAAACAACAGTAGGAATGGGCTTGATGAATGAGCCAACGTCTCCCGAAAGAAGAAGCAATGGAGCAAAAGCCGCTATAGTTGCCAAAGTGGCCGTCACAATGGAGATGGCTACCTCCTTGGTTCCTTGTACTGCTGCAACCGAAGGGTTTTCCCCTAAGGTATTTAGCCTTCGTTCAATATTATCATTCACAACTACCGCATCGTCTACTAAGATGCCCATTACAATGATCAATCCGACTACCGAAACCTGATTTAAGGTAACACCCATCATTGGAAGAATGATGAACCCGATTGCAACCGAGATAGGAATCGCCATTGCCACGAATGAGGCTGTCAATAGATTTAAGCCTAACGTACATACGAAGATAACGGACAACATAGCAAATATAAACTCACGGGTAAGACCATGAAAAATCTTGTTCACACGATCCATCTGTGAAAACACAATTTCGAGCTGATATTGCTTCGGCAGACTTCTTTGCAATTCGTCCATTTTCTCAGTTACTCTATCGTGCATCGCCGGCACATCACTGCCGGTATTACTGCTGATACTGATCGTTAGAGCCGGTTTCCCATTAAAAAAGGGCATATAATCCGGTGACTTGTGTGTGAGCGCCACGCGGCCGACATCTTTCAAATAAATCGGGGCCCCGGAATCCGTTCTGGAGATAATAACTTGATTCAGATTCGCTACGTCCTTTGATTCCTTGACGATAAGCTGATATGTACGTTCATTGTAATCTACGTTACCAATCGGATAATGTTCATTTTCTTTTTGTACAGACTGCATCAATTGTTCCCATGATATATGGTACTGCTGCAGCTTCTGCATATCAATCTGAACCCGGACCTCCTGATCCGGAATCCCTTTGATGGTTACTTCCGATACACTTGGAACCGTTCTTAATTGATCTTTCCACGAAATCATTAGATTATGCAGTTCATAAATCTGTTCGATAGAGTTAGCAGTAATCGCATACGATTGAATAAATGCCTTGTTCAAATCGTCGTTGATTACAGGTTGTTGTGCGTCGTTCGGAAGATCAGCTTTAGCATCCTGGACCTTTTTGCGCACTTCATCCCAGATCGCTTTTGCATCAGCATGGCCTTCCGTTTCGATATGGATGGTCGAGAGACCGTTTTCGGATATGGAGGAAATTTTTTTGATACCCTGAACTTCTTTTATTTTTTGTTCGAGCGGTTTCGTAACTGTCTGTTCTACTTTTTCCGGCGTGGCGCCTGGATAAATTGTAGTAACAATAGCCTGTTTTAAGATAATGTCTGGCATTTCTTGCTTGGGTAGCTGGGTGAACCGATAGGATCCAATCAGTATCGCCATAACAAAGAAAAGAATTGTGATTTTTTTCTTCTTTACAATATACTCTATCATTTTGCTTCACCTTGCACGATCTGGAGAGGTGCTCCTTCAAACAACAGTTCTGCGCCACTTGTGACAATACGGTCTCCGACATTCAACCCCTTGGTAATCTGAAGTTTACTACCAAACATTTTTCCGACCTCTACGACGGTTTTAGTCGCTTTTTGATTCACTTCTTTGTATACAAAGGGCTTATCTCCGCTACTGATAATTGCCTCTGCAGGTAGTAGAATTCCTTCATTACTGGAGCTTTGGCGAGCTGCTTTTACAACTTGCCCGGGCATCCACTTATGATCTTCATTAGGGATAAGCACTTCGACGTTAATTGTTCCTGTGTTTGCATTGGCCGCCGGGTAGATTTTGTTGACCGTGCCTTTCCTAATTTCGTTGTAGAGATTAATGGTAACTGTTTGTCCCTTCTTCCAGGCTGTAATTTCACTGTCCGGTACAGGTAGCAACACCTTCAGCTTGTCGATCTGTCCCAAGCGGTAAACAGGCTGGCCTGAACTGACCAGTTGTCCGACACTTACCGTTTTCTCGAGTACTATACTTGAGATAGGAGCTTTCAATGATGTTTTGGACAAGGACAGTTCAGCCTGCTTCTTGGAAACAAGAGCCTGCTGATAAATAGCTGAAGATTGTTCCAGAGAAGCAGTCGCCTGTTCTTTAGAAGCAAGGGCAGAATCTCTGCTGGATTGAGCCTGCTTTACGTTGGCTGTGGCAGACTCGCGCTCCTCCTGAGTAGCACCTTCTAACAACAAGGACAAGGCCTCATGTGCGTCCTCCAGATCCTTCATTGCATTTGTAAGGGAGACTTGAGAAGCCTCATAATCCGCCTTTGTGACGGCTCCCTGTTCATACAGTTGTTCGATGCGTTTCGCATCTACCTGGGCTTTATTGTGAATCGCTTGCGCACGTTCCACCTTTGTCTTGGCCTGTGCTTTTTCCTGTTCTCTGGCGCCTTTTTTGATCTTGTTCGAGTTGGCTTGTGCCGCTTCGATTTGCGCATTGGCGGATTTCAAAGCAGCATCGGCTGACTGGATAGTTGCTGCAACGTTACTCATACCCGCTTGAGCCTCCAACACGGCCTTGCTGCTCTGCTCAACTTGCAACAGATAATTGGATGGGTCTAGCTTGGTCAGAACCTGACCTTTTGTGACGGAGTCTCCGATATTCACATTTGCTTCAAGTACACGACCCGGTACTTCAAAAGATACAGTCGTTTCATCATAAGGCTGAAGAGTACCAGAAAGATTGTATATGACAGATAGTGGCTCCTTATTGACTACTATTGCTTTTACCATATGAGCCTCAGTCCCAGTTCCCTTCGCTTTACCGGGACTTTGGGATGAGCATGCTGAGGTCGATATCGCCAATAGGACGGCTATTGAAATAAATACCCATCGTTTGTTCATACGAAAATTCACTCCTCTTTTGCCGGTATACATTCTCGCACCCTTACATGTTTTTTAGTCAACGTTAGAAAGCTAAGATTGCTAATTTCTATTTTTTATTTGAAATACCATGCAAAAGGATTTCCATAATCGATTGAAGCATTTCTCCCATAGAGAATTGGTGTTTTACAAGAAACTTCGGATTATAAATTTGATTAATAGCGCCTAAGTATAACTCCACAAATAATGGCAGATGGATACGTTTAATGGTGCCATCTTCAATACCTTTTTCCATTAATAGAAGAACCATCGACCATTCCTCGTTTAAAAATTGATCTAGCTTGATCCACTGATCATAATGATATCTTTTTAAATCAGACAATAAACGAACATCCATCAATTCAAACTCTTCTGGAATATAAATGAGAATTTGTTTAATTTTCTCTAGCAAATCTAATTCTTCATTTTCTATAATTTGCTTTCCTTTTTCTGTGATTTGAAAAATAATTCTATTAATTATTTCTGCAATAAGTTCATCTTTTGAGGAAAAATGCTCATAGATGGTTCCTTTACTGACAGCTAATTGTCTTGCTAAATCACTAATAGTAAATTTAAACCCTTTTTGTTGGATTTGATGAATCGTTTCACTTATGATTCGTTCTTTCATTCTTCTTCCTCCTTAAACCTATAGTACCCAAAAATTATTTTTGGTACTGAATAAGTACATTATACATTCTTAATTGATACAGTCAAGAGTTGCACATTAAGTAGGGATAGGTTTTCAGCGCCATCAAAATGACAAAAATAAGCGATTCTTTTTGTAAGCTACGACATGGAGAATCGCTTATTTCTATTTTAGAGTACTTATATAGCTGTAACTTGACAGCGATGTGGTGAAACTCCAATAATGTTGTCGACAATCTAGTTTGAATTTTTTAGTTTATTGAATTAATTGCAATACCCAATCTTTTATGTCTACAATCCGCAAGTGTTTTGGAGCGGTATCTGTCCCTGTAACGATCATAGGTACTAAAGAGTCTTGTTTATGCAACGAACCATGCCCACCCCCATTCAAGTGTGTCGGAGAATTTTCTCCTACTAATTCATAGCCCGGACTGGCTGTTACCACAAGTTGACGACCTGGATGGGAATGTAGAGCGCTGTACAGTCTCGCTAAGGCATCCGGATAATTGTGATAAGTAATGTGTTTACCCTTGGCTTCTATATCCAAAATAGACAGATTACCTGTAAGGGACCATGTTTGGTGATACGGATCAATGTAGTTCCCCTTTCGTCGGTAAGAAAGTTGTCCACCTTTGTTGCCTGCCATTACATGAATGTCCTTGCCTTCCTTCCATGCAATTACATCAATCCGCGCATCAGTCTGTAACAATTTGGCAATTTGTATAAGTGGCACTCGTTTATCAAGTGAGTAAACGTACGCCATTCTTTCATTTACAGCCAGTACAATTTGATCATCGTCCTTCACAGGTTTACCTAATTTTACAATGCGATAAGGAGCCAGAAGTTGTCGCAAGGAAATCAGTGCTTTGTTCCGATCACCATGAATAAATGTTTGTCCGCTATCCCCCATAACAACCCATGTTGTATTGTTCATTGCTGCTTCCCAGGAACCATAAGCAGCGAAAATATGCTGCAGTTGACGATCCACTTCTTCGATTTTTTCTGTCTCCGTCGGTCCGTACTTGTGCACAGCCTGATCCAATTCGGGAAAATAAGCGATCGTAAAGGAAGGAAGCTGTCCCTTTTCGATAAGATATTTTATTTCTTGGGCAGAGAAACGATCGTTGAGCCCGTACGACTTTACTAAATTAAAATGAGTACGATTCTGTGAATGAATCTGGGCGAAGGAGCCCAGCGAAAGAAAAGTCGGTCCAAACGTTTCCAACTGTGGCGGAAAATTTTGCTGATTAGCAATGATTCTTGGAAGATCCAGGCGATGCATTGTATTTCCTCTATAAAGAAGCGTATTAATGGAGGCGGATGAATTTCCCCTTTCTTCCAGCTGTTCGTGAATCGTTTTTACTTCTCGGCTTAAATGGACATTGTTTAAATTGTACAAGCTGTCTTTCACAATGGACATTGGACCACTCTTCAGTGTTTCAATTGTCCCACCACTGCCATAATTAACAAGCCGTTGCTCGCTAGTATCATACCAGACCAACCCAGGAATACGGTGCTGATCAGGATTTGTTCCGGTTAGTAGCGTACCGTCAATCGTGACAGACATTGTCGGGAAGGAACTGACCACTTCGGGAAAATAGTTGCCGTGAGCTAGGAGAAATTGTAAGGCCGGAGCACGTCCTGTACGTATTGCTTCCCTTAACGGTTTATCCATTAAAGAATCAATGATAAGCAACATAACCGGCTTGCCGCTGTCGGTAGGAGAAGGGATTGACTGTGTATTCAACGGGTCGGAAGATTNCATACTTGACAATAATGGCGACTCCGCTATACACTCTACGCTTTATTCTCAGTACTCTGGTTAAGAAGATAATATGGCTACGCATCTTGTAAATACCTGCTTAATAGTTGTTCTTTTGACATAATGAGAAACTTTGGAACCAGGTTCTTCTCTTTCCATCCCTGTTGCTTATTCAAATGACACAGGATGAATAACGGTTTCATATAAAGCTGCTTTAGTTTTTTATAATAACCATTCTCGATATCCTTCACTTCAAACCCAAGACGGCTAACACCTCGGTGTAACACAGTAATACCAATGATGCCTTTAATGGTCTCTCCTTGTGGATGATTACGAATAAAATCGACAAGTCCTGGCATCGACTCCTCAACACGCTTGTAAACATACAAAGCCCGCTTTGTCTCATTTTCCATATGCAGCATTTCATTCATTAATAAACAGTTATGCAAATGGATTTTAAGCAGCGTATCCTTTGTCTGAATCGAGATTCCATTCGAAAGAAGAAGTTCTTTTCCACGATATGTCAGCAGTTTTACACGGAAAATATTTCTTTCTGCTTGATTTACATACTCTAGCCGGGAATAGTAAAAATAAATCTTGTCCACCAGTGACCAAACCTTCATGATTGTTCTCAATGCCTCTATCCCCTTTCTCTATATTGCAGTACATGGTGGTTTTTCTGCATATTTAGTAATGCGTACTGTAGAACACAACTATGTACAGCACAGGAGGATTCCATCAAGTATGCAAAAAGTTCTTTTTTTACCACTCCTACAAATGGCTTCAGGACACCATCAAGTCGCCGATGCGCTCATCTGTTCGCTGGAAAAAAGAGCGCCTGAAATATTGTGTAAAAAAATCGAATTCCTGAGCTATGTAAATGAACGGATAGAAAAAATGGTCACAAGAACCTATATGAAGTGGATTTATTATGCACCGCAAGCATATGAACAAACATACAAGCACTTTGCCTGTAAATCGAGTCATGCCGGCAATTATCAACTACAGTGGTATGAAAGGCTGTTTGAGAAAAAAATGGAGCAGCTGCTAGAAGAGGAACAGCCGGACTTAATTGTTTGTACACATGCTTTTCCGTCTTTTTTAGTCAGTAGGCTAAAAGAAAAACAAAAAATCTTTACACCTGTTATCAATATTTATACCGATTTTTTTATCAATAACATCTGGGGGCGCAGTGGAATTGACTATCACTTTGTCCCTACATCCTTATTAAAAGAGGAACTCATGGGAAAATATAATATTGCTGGAGAACAGATATATGTAACAGGAATTCCGGTGGATGAGTGCTTTGAGAAAGGAAAGAAACATGCAAATTCCTTCCCCCCTTATCCCATTTTAATATCCGGCGGTAGTAACGGATTGGGCGATATCCGGCTCCTTTTGCAAAAGCTCAAGCATGCCACCGATTTCCATTTCATTGTTCTCTGTGGTAAAAATGAAAAGCTTGTTCAAAGCCTTACTTCCTGGGGAGTTAAACATATTCAGCCGTTTCCTTTCGTTTCTTCAAGGAAGGAAATGAACAGGTTATATGAATGGGCGGCTGCAGTCATTACCAAGCCGGGAGGAATAACGGTAAGTGAAGCGCTATGCAAAAATCTGCCCATTTTTATTCATTCAGCCCTACCCGGTCAGGAGGAGGTCAACCTCCACTATCTGGTATCACAACAGTTGGCACAGCAGCTTGATCCCGCTTCCTCATACGAAAAGCAGCTGCTGAATATTTTAAACAACAAACAAGAACGCAATCACTGGCATCATCGTATTCATACGTACCACAAAAGCAAAGAGGCAGTTGCCTGGCAAAAAATCCTCGATCTCCTAAAATAAAGAAAAAGCTTCTAAGCGACAAAAGCGTTTAGAAGCTTTTAGCTATAAGCTTAAGAAAATCTTAAGGATTACCTTAATTTAATGTTAATAACTACATCCTACAATGTAGAAAGTTCTGGGAACTAACCATGATATACTTTTGAAGGGAGCGTGAAAAAATATGAATAATTATTCCATATTAGTTGTCGATGATGAAAAAGAGATCCGAGATGGTATCGAAATATATTTAAAAAATGAAGGGATGGCGGTTATAAAAGCACAAGACGGCATTGAAGCGATTGAAAAATTGAACAAGCATGTTATTCACCTCATTATTTTAGATATTATGATGCCGCGGCTTGACGGTATTGCAACTACATTTAAAATACGTGAGGAAAAAAATATTCCGATTATTATTCTAAGTGCAAAAAGCGAGGATATTGATAAAATTTTAGGTCTTCAGATTGGTGCCGATGACTATGTCACGAAGCCGTTTAACCCCTTGGAACTTATTGCCCGAGTGAAGTCACAGCTAAGAAGATACGTTACTCTGGGTGTTTATAAAGAAATAGAAAAAGTTATTAATCTTAATGGTCTTACATTAGATGAATCAGCAAAGGAAGTAACGGTTGATGGGGAATTTGTGAAATTAACGCCAACTGAATATAAAATCGTTGAATTGCTTATGAAAAATGCTGGACGTGTGTTTTCCATTAACGAAATCTATGAACGCGTATGGAAGGAACCATGTTTTAATGCTGAAAATACTGTAGCTGTTCACATTCGTAAGATTCGCGAAAAAATTGAAATCAATCCAAAACAACCAAGATATTTAAAGGTGGTATGGGGAATTGGATACAAAATTGAAAAATAAGAGCATATTCGTCCTTTGGATTTTATTATTCACTTTCGGATTAAGCGGTATCATCTCAGGGCTATGTAACGGAAAAGACTATATAAAAAAAGATTATTTTCAAACTCAACAGTTTGAAGGTCAGCTAAATCAGTTTGTTGATTACCTAAAGATGTTTGAATTAACTAGTATAAATAAAGAAGAAATCAAAAAGAAGATTACTGTTACAGATGAGGAAATTGAAGAATACCGTTACCGTTATGGAGATTTATCAACACAAGTTTCAAATATAAAAAGCCAATATAGCCATAAAATTCAAGATGCACTGTTAGGAGAAAATAAAGAAGTCGCTGATACTTATATTGCTGAAAGAGACAAGAAAATTGAAGATATTACAAATAATTTTAAAAGCGACGAATATGTCCGAGCAAAAATCGTTAAAGAAAAAGAACAAAAGATTAACGAATATTTTCGCGAGATAGAAAATCACCGTTCAAACTTTGTGAGATACAAAGCGCTTTTTAAGTATTATTTAAAGAACACTACAACCGGAGAAGTTTATACGAATGTAAATATAACCAGTAGCGATTCAATAGATAAGTTTATAAACAATAAAAACATGGTATTTATTCAAAGCTACCCTTCGCCAAAGTATGGTTATCTTTCAACTGAGGTACAATCTAATTTTGGTGGCTATAATGATGTGATAACACCGTTAACAGAACCGGGAATGAGCAAGTTTGAGGGACGAATTGCGTTACCTAAAGCGGTATCTTCAGAAAATCCTATTCTGGCAGACTATTATGATTTTCAACAAAAACAAAAAGTCTTTCTTATCTACACCATCAGCGGTATTATCATTTTTCTGCTAAGTATTTATTTAAACAGAAAAACACCGGTCGCTCAATTTATTCCTACAGGGAAATGGCAGCCCTACTACAACCGTATTCCGATAGATATAGCAGTAATGCTTTTGGCGTTTATGGGAATTTTGACACTTTTGTTTCTCACAATGAATATTTCTCTGTACCTACATCAAAATTTATATATTTATGTTAGAAATACACTCTTTAGTTTAATTATTACAGCCCTTTTTGTTACGCTAACATTTATTCAAGGGAGGTTTTTGCTTGAGAGAGCAAAAGGATTAGCGAACTTAAAGATAGATTGGCAAAAGTCCCTACTATACAGAGCCTACCAGGGAATAAAGGGCACGTTTCTTATCCGGAGTGTTGGTATACAAATATTTATTATTTTATCCATTGTGTTTGCTTTTGGCGTTGGTACGGCAATTGTTCTTATAGAGTCCAATTTTGTCATTTTTTATGTTCCTTTATTTATTATGATATGTATTCCCACTTTTATCGTAATTATAAAGTGTACCGGCTACTTTAATCGTATTGTTACCGGCACGAACGAGTTAGCATGTGGAAATTCCAAGCCGGATATACCTGTGACAGGGAAATCGGCGTTAGCCGCCCTCGCAGCCAATATTAATACATTAAAGCATGGTATAACCATATCACAAAAGGAACGAGCGAAAAGTGAGCGATTAAAAACAGAGCTTATTACAAATGTAAGTCATGACTTGCGAACACCGTTAACTTCTATCATTACATACACAGAGCTTTTGAAGACATCCGATTTAGCAAACGAAGAGCGTACCGCATACGTTGAGATTATTGACCGTAAGTCTAAACGATTAAAAGTGCTCATTGATGACTTATTTGAAGCATCCAAAATGGCAAGCGGGAACATTGAGCTTGTAGAAGAAAAAGTAGATATCGTTCAACTTTTGCAGCAGGCACTTGCCGAATACAATGAAATAATCGAAGAGTCAACATTGCAGTTTCGGGTCACAAACCCTGATACGCCTGTTTATGCTATTGTAGATGGACAAAAACTGTGGCGGGTGTTTGACAACCTAATCGGCAACGTCCTCAAATACTCACTAGAAAATACTAGAGTATATATTTCAGTGAAAAAAACAAATGACAAAGCGGTAATTATTTTTAAAAATGTCACCAAGTACGAACTTAGCGAAGATATAGATGAACTATTTGAACGATTTAAACGTAGTGATACATCCCGTCATACAGAAGGCTCCGGACTTGGGCTTGCTATTGCTAAATCGATTATAGATCTTCACGAAGGTAGTTTAGACATTGAAGTAGATGGTGACTTATTCAAGGTAACCGTTTCATTGAGTACTAGATGAGGTTTCTGATATATATAACTGCTCTATTTGCTGTTCATAACAAAAGGGCCTGTTTTTCAACATGGCCCTTTTGTTACATTTATTCCAGGTTTGCTCATTTCTTCCCCCCTCTATATTTCATATTTGTTCATAGTGTAAACGAATATTCATACTTTAAAACTCGAACTCAAGTGTCTTGCACTTCGACTCAAACTCAAACCCTAGTTTTTTTCCTAATTGATTCGACTCCGCATTCGTTTCCAGCGTTGACCAGTGCGGTGTGATCTCATTTTCAATACAATGCTCCAAATACGCTGTGCATACCAACGTTGCCAGTCCTTTATTCATTTCTTCTTCATCGTATGTTTCCACACTCATCTCATGATCTTTTTCGTTTACACAGCAGGATAAGCAGGCACTGATTATTCTATCTCCTTTCATTACACGATACACTGTCATAATCGGTTTCATTATAGTCATACGTTATTCTCATATCACCATCTATTATTCGTTCCTCCATATAGCTCCCCCCGTTCTATTCTTATTATTTATCCATGCGTATTGGCCTCTCTCCGATTTCAATCGCATAATAAGACATAACGGCATCGACTGAGTAATATCTGCTTCCACAGGAATGTAAAGAATCTTTCATTGATTCGTTTGCATACGCTGGAAGGCAGTGGAGCAAAGTCGTTATGACAAAGCTCCGGCGTTAATTTCGGGTCATGGTCCACTTTCCTTTCCTGGGAGGATTCGAGCTCTTCAGCCAAGAGTGTACGAGCCCGGTACAGCCTAGATTTCACCGTACCTTCTGGGACACCTACAAGCTCAGCGATTTGCTTAATCGGTACATCCTCATAATAATGAAGCTGGATGACGACACGAAGGTCGTTCTCCAAATACGTAACAGCTTCCTTTAATTCAATGGCTTCGTATGGGACATTTACTGCTTCAACATCCCATTCGGACTGTTTAACAATTCGTGTTCGTTTTTGCTTCCGCAGCAATTGAATGCATTCGTGAATGAGAATACGGAACAGCCATGTTTTAAAATAAGCAGGTTCTTTTAAGGTATGTATGGCCTTGAACGCTTTGAAAATCGCTTCCTGCACCGCGTCAGCGCAATCCTCATCTCGCTTCAGGTACGTACGCGCCAAGCCATACAGATTTCGTTCATAGGTTCGAATCAATCTACTAAAGGCATCACTGTCTCCACGTTTAGCAAGCCAGACATCCTGCTCAATATTTTGCTTGATAATCACATTGTGAGGCCTCCTTTTGTCCTCTTTATTTGTGTTACATAAGTTTAGATGGCGGGAAGAGTGCCTAGGTTCATGAAAAGATAATTTTTTTTGTATGGAGAGATTTCGTGTTTTTGAATGTGAGACCGCGAAGCTCTTTTAAGGCACCCTGCGGCAAAATGTCGTCAGTGAAGACAAAAAATATCGGAGCCAATGTGTTCAAGGTTCCGTTCGGTAGCCACAAATGGTGAGAGAAGGAAAGACAACTAACCTCCTTGTTTGAGTATACCGACGGCTGGATGACAGATTCATCGGTCACAACATGCATGATCCCCTTCTGTTCTTCTCGTCCAAAAGTATAGCCTCCCGTTTCGCGCACTTGCAGCTCCCCGTTTCCGAGCCGATAACACAACTGCTCCCCTTCAAGATTGAACGTTCGCAGCCAGCCGTGATCCGGACCGTTACCCGGATGCAAAAACATCTCTGTCATAAGTTGCTTCCCATCGAGATACATGCCGGTTTCTTGCCGGATTTCTGTAAAATATGCGAGAATCGGTACGCCCGGTAGTAGGAGATAGTACCCGTTCAATGTTAATCCCTTGTACGTCTCGTGCTTCTGTATGTTCAAGCTAACCTTGATTCCGGACCACATGTTATTTTTTTCGTCAGGGAGATGGACGAAGGAAGCTGAGCATTCCTCCTTCAGGACAGATAGTGGACCCAAACCCTCTAATAAATCCGAGATTCCGCCGATCCAGGGATTCCACCACGACTTGGGTCCATATTTTGGGAAACCGGTAGCCAGCCATTCCCGGCCGTCCACTGTAAAGGAATGAAGACCTGGGTAATAACCTGCAGCCGCAGCGATCCGGATTCGTCCGTTGTCCACCTCATGCACAGTAAAACCGGATTCAACATTCTTTCTTTGCTTTACACTATTTGAACCAACCTGAAATAATGAGGTATGATATGTTTCATCAAGTGGGCCTATACAGGCGTTCACCCGGATTGTCTCGATAGGACGATCAGGCGATGGGAGCATGAAGTAAGCCTTCGCCTCTTTATTTCCCGAGAAGGTCACCGTCTCTGCTGGTTCGAAATTGCCTACGTATGAAACGGATACTTCTCCTTCCCATACGTTCTGTTTTATATCGCGTAGCATTATAGGTATACTGCCCGTTTCCGGAGATACGAACGGATTGCCGCCATTGGCTGTTAGTTCTATATGACATACAGGTTGTTCTGGATGCTCACCGATGGAGCGCTTCAAAGCAAAATTGCGGAACGATTTCCAGTCTTCGAAGCCGCCAAACGATAGAATAATGACACCGGTACGCTTTGTTTCGCCAGCATCCACCCTTCCAATATGAGTTTCTAGCTCCATATTCCAGTCGTTTAAATTTATGGAATGGGTATCGGACCAGCAAATGCCGAATGCCTCCTTCTCTCCACGAGAGAATATCCACGGTTCGTTTACTTTGCCTCCATCCCAATAATCATAGTCATTACCATGAGAATCATTAATCTCTACGAACTGACCCCCGTAGGGAAGCACAGAGCGGTACAAATCGTAATAAATTCTCTGAGAGACCCACATTTTAGAAGGAATATTGGTACCCGAGTCATTCTCTACTTCCTGCCATAACTTTACCGTGCCATCAGCGTACAGAAGCGAGTGCATATGCAGGAGTAATTGCGGATATTCACCAGAACGGTATGTATGTTTGAAACCAACCGCTCCCCCCTCCTGCTTCCACTCCCACTGTTCCGGCTTCTTTTTGGAGAACTCGCCAGAGTACGGCTTGCCTATTTGCGGGTGCATCAGTATGCACTGCTCCTTCCGGCCTGAGCGCCGGATATAGATCTGATTGTCTTCCTTATCGTAGTGAAGGCTATGCTTGCCGTTCATAACCACTCGTGTATTCCCGGTTTCACCAACACACATAGCTCCTGGTCCGCTGAATCCTCCACCGATAATTCGAGAAAATGTTATCTCCCGGCCGCTTGCTAGGATCGCCTGGATTTGAAGTTGTGACCTATAGAAGCCGTAATCCAAAAGCCTGTAAGGAATCGCCAAAGATGCTCGTTCCTTCACTCCCAACTGTACTGTGAATTCACGTACCTCCAATTCTAGCCATGGTACTGAAGGCAGCTCGAATGAGAACGAAGCCGTTTCAAGGAAATTATTTTCAACATCGAGGTAAAATTCATACGGCCCTTGAAGAGCATACATAGTATCTGGCACCCTCATCGACAAATTGGCTGGGAATTTTGGCACTATCCCGACCTTCAGTACTGCCTGAAGACCATTGATTGCTACATGAGCACGGACGGTTGGGCAAGTCTGCCACTCGCTCTGCTCTTCCTCGATCTCCCCAACAAAGAAGCGGGCGGTCAGCAATTGTTCCCCTTCCACCTCAACGGACTCTCGCCAGTCGAATACAATATTGCGGTCCGACACGCCCTGAAAATCGAGCTTAAGCGGATTACCCGATTTATTAATAACGCGGTACTGTACGATATATTCTTTACCAAAGACAGGTTCTGCCTGCTCTACTGTCGCGGATAATATATAATCTTCCGTCTCAATTAGACGGATGCCTCTTCCCCTACGCTCAACATCCACGCGAAGTTCACGTCCGTTCTTAGTCCATGCATATGTATACGTATGGAAATTGTTTTCCACGCGACCGTCTGGCGCTACTTCAATCGTACGTGTAAAATCAGCATACCAATCGATATCCGAGAAATAGGGTGCGAGTGCTGGACAATTAACGATTTGTGGGATGAAGTTCATAAAGTGCGTCGTATCCTCACGGTCTTCCCAAAAGAAACCGCATCGTTTGTATAACGGGACTGCTTTGACATTCCCTTCCCACGTATACAGGTCAAGGCGTGGCCACCCCCGGTCCATAGTCTCTTTCACTGCCCGCAGCACGAGCATTTTTCCGATCTTTTTACCATGATAGTCAGGACGAACGTTCAAGAGCTGGATATACAATGCTCCTGTGTCCTCCCGATATTCACTTAGGCTGCAATAACCGACAACCTGACCATCGCAGACAGCCAGAAAGACGGCCAACGAATCAGAGTTCTCTTCCTCCTGACGGATTTGTTCCCCGGTGCGAACGGATGTACCACCGCCCCACGCATCCTGGCTTCTGCTCCACATCTCTGCAATACTTTCTGCATAATCAGGATGATAATTTACAATTTCAACATGCATTTCCATCTTTAACACCTCAGTACTTGCTATATAGTAGACTATCCTTCATTTACGCAAGTAACAAAAAACAGTTTCCAATTTTTTCGTTTTTTTGCAGAACATCACTTTTTAATCTAGTAAAAATCTAAATACATCTGATTTGATACATCGATAAATTTTTATGGTAGAAGGTAAGAAAAGAAGGAAGGGCGGCGGGTGGGAGCGGTCGGAAAAAGACACGTTTGCCTTTTTTCTGCTGGAACGCAGGGCGCATCCACTATAAACTTTTGTTTAAGAGGGGACGATAATACTTTAACTTGATAGGCGTACGGTCGTACCACTAATAAGTTTTTTAACATATGATAATGACTAGATACATAATAAAGCCGTTCCAGTTAGAACGACTTTATTTGTTTCATGTATGCTATTGTAAAAGCCCTACATCTTTCAAAAAATCCTGTGTAGTAACTTGAATCGTAGTAAGCTCATCTTTAGTGTTAAAAAAGACCAAAATCGGATTTTTTTCAGAGGATGTAGGCATAAACACAATAGCTCCCCTCTTTTGTGTTTCCTTTAATATTGACTAAAGGTAATTTTGTGAAGTCAAAATATTGAACTTTACCTGTTTCATCAAGCTTTATATCAAACTCTTTATTGTTATTCTCTACTTTCCCACCATCACTAAATCGAAAATAATATGTTTTCGACTGTTCCCCTCCTTCCATTGTATCGGAATACATAGTGGAAGCACGAAGCTTAAGGTTCTTCATTTCTGATGAAAGACTATAGACTGTATCCAAAGATGCTTGAACTGTTTCTGGTAACTCGGATTCAGTAATATCGAATACTAATTGAACACACTTTGTCACCTTCTTTGTCTTTGTATCAAAAATTAAGTCAAATGACTCTTTCTTATTATTTATCAATAACAAAGAAATCTCATTTTTCTTTTCACCATTGCTTATACTTTGAACTTTACTACCTGTGATTTTTGCTTTTGCTGATGGAAATTTATCATAAAATGATTCTAATGCCGATTTCATTCCTTTCTGGGCCATAAATTCATCAACAGTCAATTCCTTAGACCAAAAACCTTCCCCTTGTTCAATCATTTCCCTTTCTTGTTGGATTGGATTACTTTCCTGTTCAGTTGCAAAAGAGGAACGGTTTACTTCCGCAGCTATCAAAGGGGAGGATGGAAGGTTAACATCTAATGATTCTTGGGAATACTGACCCGTTTCTTTTGCATTGACTAATGAAACAGAAGATAGAGCGAGTAAGGAAGCTAATCCAAGTGCCGACCAACGATAAGACTTTTTTTGAAAGGTTTTAATCATGATCATTCTCCTTTTTAATTGTTTCGTATACCCAGTTAGATTGGCTAAACTCGATAGGGATTGTGACTTGGAATAATACTCTAAAAGACTAATAAGGGTATGACCATAGTTTTCTTTTTGTTCACTACCGATAAATGTAAGAGCAAGTGCGTCGCATGCTATCTCCTGATCTTCACGCATTCGATAGTAGGCATACCACAGAATCGGATTAAACCAATGCAAAATGAGTAATCCATGCATCAAGCAATTGATGGCAACGTCCCTTCGTTTAACATGACCTAATTCATGATAGAAAATAAACCCTAACTGCTTATGATCTAATGTTCTTATCAATGAATCAGACAACAGAACTCTAGGGCGTATAAACCCGAGAACAGTCGGACTTGAAATTTTTCCTGCTAGAACTAAAGGAATGGCTTGCTTGATTGCCATTGTTTTTTTACACTCTTCAAACAAGTCAACGATTTCTCGATCCGTAATAGCAGGTTGTTGTTTAATATGTATATAAACACGTCGGTTTACAATAACGGTGTGAATACAAAGACAAACAACGCCTAAAAGCCACACATAAAACGCGAACGTATACATTGAAATACTCGTTGAATCTTGTTTTTTCTCTGTAGCAGAAACTGAAATCGTCGGCTCTTGTTTTTCTTCAATAGGAGCAGTCGAATCTGAAACATCCAGCATGATTTTGTTAATGGGAGATACA
The DNA here is from genome assembly GCF_001274715.1 of Aneurinibacillus migulanus. GTDB lineage: Bacteria > Bacillota > Bacilli > Aneurinibacillales > Aneurinibacillaceae > Aneurinibacillus > Aneurinibacillus migulanus. Next base: position 3,122,703 of record NZ_LGUG01000004.1, read on the forward strand.
TCTGACGTTTGAGAGGGTCCATGATCGTAGAGGAAAAAATTATACACACTATATGAACTCTCAGGCGCCCATGGGAGAAGTAATCGTACCATGATGATAAGCCATAGTATATAATGCCATCTGGGCGGTAGCTTGTTCCGTAATATAACTTTCATCAGTAAAATAAGCCCTACCAACACACTGGCCATCATAGAAGTCTTTAATACCCAATCAAAGAAATTCAATAGAGAGAGACTTAGATAGTCTACGTTCACGTTTATCTATCCTTTCTTCGATCGGTCTTTAGCTCTGTCTCTATCTTATCATCGAGAATACGTTTAAGTTCGTTAATTTCTTCCGAAGATAATTTCTGTTCCTGCAAAAAGTTAACAAGCAATGGCTTTAATGCGCCCCCATACAAGCGCTTAAGAAAAGACTGCGTTTCGGCTTGTAGATAGTCGTCTTGCGAGACCAAAGGATAATACAAATATGTTTTGCTCGTTTCTTGATGATAGGATATTACTTTTTTTTGAAGCAATCGGCTAATGAGTGTACGGACAGTTTTGGGTTTCCACTCCTTTTGTCCCTCCAAAGCATCGATCACCTCATTAGCCGTTTGAGGGGACTTTGACCAAAGGATTTTCATTACTTCCCACTCTGCCTCGGATATTTTAGGTAGATCTTTCATAATACCCTGTTGCCTCCTTTCTCTTTTGGATTACTTTTGTAATCAATATATAGATTACATTTGTAGTCGTTAAATGTCAACCTCAAAAAAGTCAGGAAGAAAATTAGTATCTACTGATTTTTCGAATTATCTTCCTATATACATGTGATTTGATAAATTGACAAATTCTTGTGGTGAGAGGTAAAAAAAGAAGGAAAATTACCTTTCTTCTGCTGGAGCGCAGGGCGCATCCAACCTCTTCTTTTTCTGAATCACCTCCTCCCAACCACGCTACCCTGTCAAAATATCAAGTGTAATTTATATAGGCTGACTTCTTCAATGTAAGATTAATGTAAGAGCGTAGACAGATACAGGAAAGTATCTTTCGTTAGAATGATTGGTGATAAGAAAATTTTTCAAAGAAAGGATGGCAGGAAACCCAGTAATGCAAAGGAAAGTTGGGAGGTATAGATAGAATTTCTCGATTTGGGGCCCTCTCTTCCATAAGAGGTACGTAGAGAAAGCGAAGAGATGACAAGTAATTTGTAAAAATATATTAGGGGAACAGGAGAGGAAAACTCGGTATGAAAATAACTCCAATTTCTAGAGGCGAGCGAATGATTACACTTGATATTATTCGTGGCTTTGCCCTACTTGGCATCTTCTTGGTGAATATGCCTACGTTTCATTCACCCGATTTTATTCGTCAGTTGTATGACCTTCCACAAGATTTATCATCTGTTGATAAAGTAGTGAGCCTATTTTTCAACTTATTTATTCAAACAAAGTTTTATACTATTTTTTCGTTTTTATTTGGATTAGGATTTTATGTCTTTATGAATAGAGCTGAACAAAAAGGGTTGAAAGTGTACCGGCTCTTTTCTCGAAGGTTGCTCATATTGTTTCTTTTCGGTTTGCTTCACCTTATTTTTCTATGGTACGGAGATATTCTCCATGCTTATGCCATTGTAGGCTTTGCTTTGCTGTTGTTTTATAAACGGAGTAATAAAGTAATCCTGGGCTGGGCGTTCGGGCTTCTTTTCGTATTTTATTGTATTCCAATTGCACAATTATTATTTGAATCTCCTTCTTATATTACAGAAAAGCAGACCGCTGGTATAACAAAACTAAACGAAGCTGTGAAAATATATCAGGATGCTACTTATGTAGATTGGTTGGCTTACCGAGTCAAAACAGAAGTTGCCTTCGTTCTTGAGAGTAGCCCGATTATGGTTTTTGTGGTGTTACCTATGTTTTTGTTTGGTTTGTATGCAGGACAAAAGGGGATATTTCAACAACCCGCTGAACATACTACCTTTGTTAGACGAGTTTGGAGCTTCAGCTTGCTTCTTAGTGTGCCGTTGACCATGTTTGTAGCTTGCCTTGAACTTGGATTGCTGTCTTTTGGAATACGCCAGTCGATTGTAAGTCAGCTTTTTGTTAGTTTAAGTGGCCTAACTCTCTGTTTTTTTTACATTTCGTCACTTATATTACTAGTGCAAAAGGACAGGTGGCAGAAACGCCTTCGCATCTTTAGTTTTACTGGACAGATGGCGCTAACAAATTATGTGATGCAGACAATGGTTTCTCTTTTAATTATTTTTACCTTTCATTTGTTTAATAATATTAGTTTGGCAGTAGGTTTCCTGTTGTGCCTGGTTATTTATTTATTTCAAGCAATTTTTAGCTTCTTTTGGCTAAAAAGATATAAATTTGGTCCTTTAGAATGGCTCTGGCGCTCTTTAACCTATGGATATGTGCAGCCTATTAAGCATAAGCAATCTCCTTTTTAGGCATCTACTTTATATATAAGTTACAGTTAATATTTTGACATGGTAGCGTGGTTGGAAATAGGAGAGATGGAGAAAGAAGAGGGTGGATATGCCCTGCGCCCCGACAGAAAAAAGGCGGACGTGTCTTTTTCCAACCTCTGATTTTTTCCTTCTTTTCTTATCTCTCACCACAAGAATTTGTCGATTTATCAAATCAGATGTATATAGATGATATCGCTATGGCACATCATAGTTGGGGTTCTGCTACACATCCATCAAGTTAAGAACGCTATTTCTAAAGAGAAAAGCGCATTATCCCTTTCTTATATCAATATAGAAAGGATAACGCGCTTTTTTTATGAATAACCGAAAAACTGGTGCTCCTCGTCGACCTTTTCCATATAATTCTTTTAATGGGCAAAAACTGTTTAGCACTGGATTTTAGCTTGATTTGATAGCTATGAGGAAAGCCTTGTTTTAGCAAACGGCAAATAAATAGGATACTTTCCCGATTCGAGCTTCGTTTCGATATAATAGGTGATTCGTTCCAGAAGTTTTTTCTTCTTCGCCTTCTTGTACCCGAAACTTGCCCGAGAACGTAAACATATAATCAATTAATGTCGAGAACTGGAGACTGTTCAATTTTCGCTGCATAAATAAGGCAAGTTCAGGTGCAACCTGCTCCCTGACTTGTTCCTCGGACAATAGTTCGGTAGGTTCGCTATGCTTGATTTTTACTTTCGGCGAAATGAAATCTTGCTCAATATCTGTTACACTAACCCTCCCCTTGGCATTCGACATCTTTTATGAAGAAGGAATAATAATAGAAAATCGTGTTCCTTTTCCTATTTCGCTTTTTATTTCTATATCTCCGTTTAACTCTTTAATAATACCATATGAAATCATCGTACCTAGCCCTGTTCCCTTCCCTTTTGTAGAATAAAACGGCAGCGCGATTCGATTTATCTCCTCAGGCGACATTCCAATCCCCGAATCGATAATCTCAATCACAATATTATTCTTTATCTTTTTAACATTTATTCGCAGTACCCCACCATTTGTCATGGCTTCAATCCCATTTTTTGCAATGTTAATTAAACACCGTTTTATATTAACGGCGTTGGCATTTATATAAAGGGAACCTATCATATCGCTTTCAACTTTAACATTATGTAGACTGGCCATCGGTAAAATAACATCTATTACTTGATAGACAATGGATCTAATATCTAAAGTTTCTTTCACAACCATTTGTGGTTTTACAAGAGATAAATAATCGTTAATAACGAGTTGTATTTTTTCTAGCTCTATTAGCATGACTTGCAAATACTCACTCTTTTGTGTTTCCGAGATTTCGTTTTTATTAAACAACTGAATAAATCCATATAACGTAGTCAACGGATTCCGTATCTCGTGGGCAATAGAGGCTGCTAATTCACTCGTCACATTAAATTTTTCTGCACGATAAATTTTTTCTTTCATTTTAAACTTTTCTATCATGCCTTCAATAAGATAGAGTGATAACAAAACAGTAAGGGTATTGATTACTATAAAATTGGCTAAAAAATGGATACAAACAAATTCAACTTTAGCGCTTATCCGTATTTCGTTCATTATAGCAAAGACAGAAAAGCAAGTAGTACAGAGAAAAATAAGTAAGGTGCCGAACAATATTTTTCTTTTTTTTAAATAACCTGATAGAAAGTAATGAGATGCCATAATAATGAAAGTAAGCATAAAATGTACAATAACTGAAGGGAAAAATCCGTTCCCGCCTAAGTAAAAGCGGTAAGAAAGATAGATAAAGGTGATGAAAATAAAGCTCCTAAAACCACCATAGAGAGCAGCTAAAAGGATTGGGATAAGCCGTAAATCATAGATATATCCCGAGTGGAAACTAAAGGGGAATGTCATACAAAGAACGATCGCAATGGATGAAAGAAAAGAGATTAATACATTATTACGTGCTTCTTTTCCGGCTTTATCCAACCAAAATATTTGATAGCAAAAAATACAAAGGATAATAATGAACGCATTTAATAATAATGTCGGTATCCCCATGCTCAACGCCCCTAATTTGAGTTACTATATACATCTGATTTGATACATCAACAAATGTTTATGGTGGGAGGTAAGAAAAGAAGGAAGAGCGGTGGGCGGGAGCGGTCGGAAAAAGACACGCTGCCCTTTCTTCTGCCGGATTGCAGGGCGCATCCAATCTCTTCTTTTTTCCGAATCTCCTCCTTCTAACCACACTCCATTGTCAAAATATTAAGTGTAATTTATATAGCTTTGCATTTAAAAAATACAATTAGAACACAAAAACTCCTTTTAGCCCTGATCAATTTTGTTTAAGTTTATTAATAAACAGAGCTTATTTTTTGAAGGCTCTCTCCTTTGTTTAATTACAAAATAGAATGGATAAATATTAATGTTATTAATGGTTGTGTCCATAATATAAATAAACCTCCAACAACTGCCAATATATTTAGATTATTGTTAGGAGTTTATCGGTAATATGTTTTTTAGAAAAAAAGCATAAATAGGTATAAAATTAAAGAATAAGTGATATTTTCATGCGTAGAAAGTCTTTCTATTATAAAAGACTTTTTTAATTTGCTCAAAGGAGAAATTTTCTTGACAATTCGTTTAGGTATTTTTGGATATGAAAAATCAGTTAATATAATATGTAATACTTCAGCGCCTGTTTAAGTCCAAAAACAATAAAAAACTATTCTTTCTGGAGTCAGTCCCCCTGCGGGGTTTCCATAGAAAGAATAGCTTTTTTATTTTATGACAAGCAGTTATCTGGCAAGAACACCACCATCAACCGGAATAACTACTCCTGTTATATAATCAGATGCCGCCGAAGACAAAAACACTGCAGTACCCGTAACATCCTCTGGTGTCCCCCAGCGCCCCGCAGGAATACGTGCATTAATCTGCGGAGAACGAACTTCATCATTCTTAATATCATCGTTCATTGTCGTTAACATATAGCCTGGCGCAATAGCATTTACTTGAATACCGTGTCCCGCCCATTCATTTGATAATGATTTCGTTAATTGTGCAATTGCCCCTTTACTTGTTGAATATGCCGCAGCATTAAACCCGCCAAGGAAACTTAAAATCGAGCCCATATTAATGATTTTTCCTGAGCCTTGTTCAATCATGATACGAGCCGCTAATCTAGACAATTGAAAGACTGCTGATACATTCACTTCGAAAATCCGATCCCAGCTTTCCAACGAAAAATCCATGGCGCTTTTTCGTTCGATTAACCCGGCACTATTAATGAGAATATCCACTCTTCCTTCTAATTTGTTTACAGCTTCCTGGAAAGCCTCCTCTAAGTTTTCCCGGTCCATTAAATTTCCTTTTACCGCATGAACGCTTGCGCCTTCTTTTCCAATTTCAGCTGCTGTGTCTTGAGCCCGATCAGAAATATCTAGAATAACGACCTCTGCACCAGCATCATGTAGCGCTGTAGCCATCGCTTTCCCTAACCCTTGTGCAGCACCTGTAATAATTGCTTTTTTTCCGGTTAATGTAAACATCGTTCCTACCCCTTTTACATAATATAATAAAATGACCGGCTCATCTTATGAATGAATTCCTCTGCCTAGCCATGAATTAGCTGCTTCAAACAACATCTCAGATAAGGCTGGATGTGGCTGAATCATTTTTGCCAATTCATCCACTGTACCTTCCAAATAAATAAAAGCAGATGCTTGCGAAATCATTTCTGTTACATGAGCCCCCATCATAACAACACCTAGAATTTCCCCATATTGTTCTTCCACGATAATCTTCACAAATCCTTGTGTATCATCCATCGCTATCGCTTTTCCGATTCCTGATAATGCATATTTTTCTACCCGATAAGGGATTTTACTCTGGCTTGCCTGTTCCTCACTCATTCCGACGCTCGCAATTTCTGGAGCCGTATAAATACAACGCGGTATGACCTTATAATCCACTTCCTCTTTATGCCCTGCAGCATTTTCAGCGGCAATAAGACCTTCCGCACTCGCTACATGAGCCAGTTGCCATCCTCCTATAATATCACCGACCGCATATACCCCATCTATATTTGTTTCCATCGATTTATTTACCTCCACAAACGGTCCGTTCATTCGTATAGGTAACATTTCAATGGCTGAAAGATTAGGCTTGCGTCCGACAGCTATCAACACTTCTTCACATGTAATTTGATCTTTGGTTCCGTCCCTCGACTCAACCGAAACACACTTTAGTTTTTCTTTCTGACTTATTGATTCTACTGTTTTATTTGTTAAAACTCTAATATTTTTATTGTTTAATATTTTATGAAGCGTCCTCGAAACGTCCGGATCTTCACTCGGAACAATCCGATTCCCCATCTCAACAATTGTAACTTCTACATTTAAACTAGCAAAAATACTCGCAAATTCGACTCCGATTACTCCACCACCTACAATCACAATGGATTCTGGTATTTCAGTAAGCTGAAAGATCGTATTACTTGTATGAAACTCCACCTTGTCCACACCTGAAATAGGGGGAACAAAAGGATCGCCTCCTGTTGCTATAATCACTTTATCAGCTTGAATAACTTTCTTCTCTTTACCGAGATTAATCGAAACACATTTTTTTTCATCTACACTTGCTTGTCCATTAAAAAACGTGATGTCCCCTTTTTTCAGTAAACCAGCAATCCCAGAGCGCAATGTTTGAATAACCTTATCTTTTCTTTTCATCATCTTTTCGAATGAAAATGTAAGGCTTCCCGTCTCAATTCCCCAGCTTCGCGCTTTCTCAATTTGTTCAATCACTTCTGCATGACGCAGAAGCGTTTTAGATGGGATGCATCCTCTATTTAAGCAGGTCCCACCCAAATGATCGGATTCTACCAGCGCAACCTTGCACCCTAATTGGGAGGCACGAATAGCCGCCACATAGCCTCCTGGCCCACCGCCAATTACCACAACATCGTAACGCTCCATCGTTTCACCTCAGATGATCAGTTTATAAGGATTTTCAAGCACATTTTTTAAATCTGTTAAAAATTCCGCAGCAGGTGCACCATCAACAATACGGTGATCAAAAGAAAGACTCAACGTCATCATGGATCTTAGTTTTATTTCCCCGTTTACTCCCACTGGTTTTTCTTGAATTCTACCGACACCAAGAATAGCTGCTTCGGGTTGATTAATAATCGGTGTAAATGCATCAACCGCATACATCCCTAAATTACTAATCGTAAAAGTTCCATCCTTCATGTGGTCTGGCAGTAATTTCCCTTCCCTTGCCAGCGAACCTAGTGTTTTGCATTCTTCTGTAATTGCAGCTAAGCCTTTTTGATTTGCATTTTTTACAACTGGAACGACCAGCCCATTCGGCACCGCTACTGCGAATCCAATATTTATGGTCGAATAATGAATAATTTCATCATTTTGTAAAGAAACGTTAAGAGAAAGATGATTTTGCAATGTATGTGCAACAGCCTTCACGATTACCTCATTGAAAGAGAGACGATATCCGTTCTGTTTCTCAATAATCGGCAACAGCTCTTTTCTCATATTCACACAATTCGTCATATCAATTTCACTGGTTAGTGTAACGTGAGGTGCAGTATAGGCACTTTGCACCATGCGATCCGCAATAACTTTTCGCATACCCGTAAATGACGTTTTCTTAACAGCATGCACTGAAGCATCCATTTCTGCCTTTGAATGTTTTAAAACATCGTCTCGAACAACTTTGCCGTTTACACCTGATCCTTGGATTTGACCAAGGTCTAAATGATTTGAATGAGCTATTTTTTTCGCCAAAGGAGTCGCCTTTGTTTTTTGTATTGAATAACGAAGATGCTCTTCAACATCCGCTTTTTGTATTCTACCTTTGGGCCCTGTGCCCTGAACGATTTCTAAGGAAAGATTATTTTCTTTCGCCAGCTTACGGGCAGCAGGTGTTCGACGGATTTTCGCTTGAGATTCGGTTCCCGTTAGCTTTTCCGGTATAATTTCTTTTGTTGTTTCCTGTGCTCCGCTATTAGAAGAGGCTGAAGCTTGCTGAAGCGTCTCATCTTCAGTGTCTTCAATCACTTCTCCTTCTTCACCTATATAAGCAATGACATCATGAACTTGGACAACTTCCTCCGCTTCGAAGCAAGTTTTCAGCAAAACGCCGTCCATCTCTGCTTCCACTTCAATATTAACCTTATCAGTTAGTACTTCAACTAATGGTTCTCCATATTCTACTTTTTCGCCTACTTTAACAAGCCAATTTACAATCGTGCCTTGCTCCATCGTTGCTCCTAGCTTAGGCATAACTACTTTCGTTGCCATATTATCCTCCTTTCTTACCCTTATTTGTTCATAATTGTTTTACATGCTTGAACAATGTCCTCTACTTGCGGAACTGCTTTTTGTTCTAAAAATGCATTGTATGGCATCGGCACAGCGCGTCCGCCTAAACGCATAATGGGTGCATCTAAATAATCAAACACGTCACTTTCACCAATCATACTTGCAATCTCTGCACCATATCCGCCTCGTTTTACTGCTTCGTACACGACAATAACACGTCCTGTTTTTCGTACGGAATGTAAAATCGTTTCCTTATCTAACGGAACAAGCGTACGCGGATCAATCACTTCAACACTAATTCCTTCTTCTTCGAGCAATTTAGCCGCTTCTAAAGACTTATGAACCATCATTGATGTTGCGACAATGGTGACATCTGTTCCTTCTTTTTTTATGTCCGCTTTTCCTAATGGGATCTCATATGTCTCTTCCGGCACATCCCCTCTTACGCCATAGAGCATCTTATGTTCATAAAACATAACCGGATTATCATCATTAATTGCCGCTTTTAATAATCCTTTTGCGTCATATGGAGTAGAAGGCTGGACCACTTTCAATCCTGGAATGTGAGCCATCCATGCTTCTAGACTTTGCGAATGTTGAGCAGCAAAGCCAGCCCCTGATCCACCCGGCGTTCTAATCACAACCGGCACGTTTGCTTTTCCACCAAACATATATCGCATTTTTGCTGCCTGGTTCACAATATTATCCATCGCAATCGTAATAAAATCAGAAAACTGTAGCTCTAAAATTGGTCTCATCCCTGTCATTGCCGCACCAACCGCACAACCACTGATTGCAGCCTCAGAGATAGGCGTGTTACGTACTCTTTCAGGTCCAAACTCTTCAATCATCCCATTTGTAACTCCAAAAGCCCCTCCATAAATACCGATATCTTCTCCAAGAATAAATACATCCTGATTTGCTCTCATTTCTTGGCTCATCGCTTCGCGAATGGCCTCTACATAGGTGATGTTTCTCATTGGTTCTCCCTCGCTTTTTTCAAATTATGCAAAAATATCCGTTTCAAGTGTTTCTTCTCCAGGAATTGGACTATTTTCAGCGAATTCAACAGCAGCTTCAATTTCTTTCTTTACTTGTTCCTCTATCTCTAAGAAGGCTGCTTCAGTCAATATGTTTTCTTCTATTAATTTGTTTTTAAATAATTCAATCGGATCTTTTGTTTTCCACTCTTTTTCTTCATCACGTGTACGGTACTTTCTGGCATCGCTTCGCGAATGGCCTCTCCACCGATAGGTTTTTGCTTCAATTAGCGTTGGTCCTTTCCCATTCCGTGCTCTTTCAACCGCTTTTTTTGTTACTTCCGTTACTTCCAAAAGGTCGTTCCCATCAACAATCTCTCCCGGAATGCCGTAGGAAGCTGCCCGCTCAGCAATATGCTGGATATTTGTCATTTCTTTTATCGACCCGGACATACCATATTGATTGTTTTCGCAAAAGAATATGACAGGCAAATTCCAAACCGAAGCTAAGTTCAACGATTCGTGAAAAGCTCCTTCATTGGTGGAACCATCACCAAAAAAACACACAACTACATATCCCAATTCTTTCATTTTAGAAGTTAAGGCTGCACCTGTAGCAAGCGGTAAGCCGCCGGCCACGATTCCATTCGCACCAAGATTCCCTTTATCCAAATCTGCAATGTGCATAGAGCCGCCTTTTCCTTTACAGTAGCCAGTTACTTTCCCTAACAATTCAGCCATCATACGATCCACTTCTGTTCCTTTTGCTATACAATGGCCATGTCCTCTATGTGTACTAATAATCTTGTCTTCGTTCGTTAAAACAGCGCAGGCACCTACGGCTGTAGCTTCCTGACCAATACAAAGGTGCATTGTTCCATGTATTTTCCCTTGCTGAAACAATTGTTCTACTTTCTCTTCAAACCTTCTAATCAATAGCATGTCATAAAGCATTTTTCTTAATTGTTCTTGGGAGAACAAGGAGTTTTCCCCTAATTTAGACATATAAAAACCTCCTAGGATATTTTTTAACATTTTGTTTAATTTAAAAAGCAAGATTTATGCCAAATAAAAACCTCTCATTTGGCCATCTTTTTTCGGCAATATTGCATTTTCGCACACATTATGATGTGATATTATAGATATGATGCAAATTCACATCATTCATTATGAAAAATTACCTTTTTAGAAAGGTGCCCTTACTTATGAAAATAGCTGAGTTGCTACTAAAAGAAATCAGGATGATAGGCGTCTTAGTTGTAGAGAGCAATAAAAAAATCTCTTACAGCAATGAAATTGCCAGAAATTACAATTATTATTTCGAACATATTATTGATGCTGCTTTTGATGGTTCGACCTTTTTTAGCATCCACCCTTATCCTGCAGAAGTTCAAGTTATTCATCAGGACCAGAAGTATATCGTCTTATTTAATTCTAAAAATGAATTGACACGGTTAAAAAAAGAGTACGACGCACTCCAAGTCGTCCAAAACGAATTAAACCAAGTTATTAATTCTTCATTCGATGGTATTGTTATTAGTGATGAGAACGGCGTCATCATTCATCAAAATCCATCGTATGAACAAATAACCGGACTTTCCGCAAAAGATTGCATCGGTAGAAACTTAAAAGAATTAGAAGACGAAGGCGTTATCGACGTCTCGGCTTCTCTGCGTGCTCTCAAGGAAAATCGTGAAGTAACCATTATTCAAAAAATCAATACAGGTGTCACTGTCTTGGTTTCAGCGGTACCAATCCGTAATAAACAAGGAAAGATCGAGAAGCTTGTGAATAATATTCGCGATCTCACATACTTAAAATCACTTGAAAACGAAATTCAAGAATTAGAAAAGAAAAATGAAAAAGCCTATCAAGAGCTGGAAATATTAAAAGAGCAAAACGATCCTAAGTTATCGATCGTTGCCCATTCCGATAAGATGAAAGCAGTTGTCGAAAGAACATTGCGGGTAGCGCAAATTGATTCCGTCGTTCTCATTCAAGGTGAATCAGGTGTCGGAAAAGAGAAAATCGTCAACTTAATTCATCGTTATAGTCCAAGAGCGAATGGACCACTCATTAAAATTAATTGTGGTGCAATCCCGGAATCACTCCTTGAATCTGAATTATTCGGATATGAATCAGGAACATTTACCGGCGCAGACAGAAAAGGAAAAGCTGGATTATTCGAAACAGCAAATAACGGTACAATTTTTCTTGATGAGATAGGTGAAATGCCCCTTTCTTTACAAGTAAAGCTATTAAGGGTTCTTCAGGAACTTGAAATCACCCGTGTAGGTGGAACAAAGCCGATTCCCGTAAATGTGAGAATTATTGCAGCGACCAATCGAAACTTAACACAAATGATCGGGGAAGGAACTTTTCGGGAAGATTTATTTTATCGTTTAAATATTATTCCAATCTATATCCCTTCATTAAGAGAACGAAAGGAAGATATCATCCCTCTTATTTATCATTTTCTGAATGGGGTTAATCATAAATACGGCATTAATCGTGTGTTTACATGGGAGGCATTAACGAGCTTTCAAAACTATGATTGGCCGGGAAATGTGAGAGAACTTCAAAATTTAGTGGAACGCATTACTTTAATGAGCACAAAATCTGAGATTGGTATACAGGACATTCAAAATGAAATGAAATTTGGCAGGAATCACCCTACAGAAAATTACCAGTCTGCCATCACTACTTCTTCTGTAGAGATCAAACCATTAAAAGAAAAGCTCGAGGAAATTGAGGCAGCGTTAATTGTCCAGGCATTAGATGCCTATCCAAGCATTCGCAAAACAGCAGTCGCTTTAAAAGTAGATCAGTCGACTTTAGTACGAAAAATGCAGAAATATAATATTAAAAAACGATCATAAAAACCAGGAGCTCTTCGCTCCTGGTTGCTTTTGTACATTATCAAGCTTTTTCTCTTCGCAATTTAACAAATAATACGATAACCGACCCGATAATATAACAAACAGATAAGAATCCTACCCCAACTAATTTATTGTCACCTGCCATTAACGCTCCAACAACAAACGGCCCGACGAAACCGCCTACATTCCCGATAGCATTCCAAAGACCTGTCATTCCGCCAATCATATTTGCCGGGAATACATCTGCAATTAATGTCATAAAAACAGCAGAGGAAGACATTCCGCCAACAATCGTAATACTAATTAAGAAAATAGCTGCCCATAAATTCGATTCAAGAACAAGAATTGCCGAAAGCAACGAAATCCCCGCAATAACATTTAATAAAAACAGCAGTACTCGTTTATTGCCAAATTTATCATTAATAACCCCAATTGAGATCATTCCAATGGTACCAATCAACCACGGAATCGCTGAAATGAAGCCAACTGCCGTGTAGCCAAAAGTCGAAAACTCCTTAATAATTACTGGAAGCCAGATAATAATTCCATAGTTCCCGATTCCTCCAGCCATAAAGTAAGCAAGGGAAACAAAAATAAAATTACGATTCAACGCTGCTTTCCAATAAGACTTTTCCTGAATAGCTTTCGGCTCACTCGCTTCAATCGCTTGTTGTTCTAACAAATAAGCTCGTTCTTGATCACTAATCCGTTTTTTCGATGCTTTTAACGGATGATCAGGAATCAAATAGAAGAATAATAAAGAAAATAATAATACCGGCATCCCTTGCGTAATAAATACCCAACGCCAACTGTCTAAACCAAACCAGTGAACGTTCGACACAATGTATCCAGAAATCGGTGACATAATCAAAGGAGCAACTGTCACGTATAAGTAGAAAATGCTAGTAGCTCGTCCACGTTCATGTTTCGGAAACCAATTCGCTATTAATACGCCCATAGCTGGATAAATTCCACCTTCAACAAGCCCTAATAAGAAACGAACAAAAACTAACATTTCTACACTATTAACCATACCTTGTACACTTGAAAAAACACCTGTTAACAATCCAAGAATAACAACAATCATACGGGCACTTTTTCTGCTAGCAAGGTGGCCCATTGGTGCCATTAATAAAATGTACCCGCAAAAGAATATTCCTGCAATAAAACCGCTTACCGTTGATGTAATGGCAAATGTTTTTTGCATCTCCGTCAAAGCAAACGAAATATTCGTTCGATCAATATATGCAAGTAAATACATGATAAATATCATCGGAATAATCGCTTTCCAACGATAACTACCCTTTATTGGATGATTTACTTCTTCTTTATTTACAATCGCCTTTGCTTCCATTATTTCACCTCTGTCCTATTATTGTCTGAGCCTTATCTTCCTAAAAACCCTCCATCTACTGGAATAAGCACGCCATTTAGATAATCCGATGCTGAGGAAGCCAAGAAACGAACGGTCCCTACCAGTTCTTCCGGCTTCCCGAAACGGCCTGCCGGTATTCGAGCTACCAATTGTGAAAACCTTGCTTCATCTTGCATAATAAATGCATTTAAACTCGTTTCAAAATAACCAGGAGCAATTGCATTTACATTTACACCGCTTCCAGCCCATTCATTTGACAGTGATTTCGTAAGCTGGGCAATTGCACCCTTGCTTGTTGAGTAAGCGGCAGCATTATAACCACCAAAATAGCTTAGAACAGAAGCAATATTAATTATTTTTCCGCTTCCTCTTTGGATCATCACTTCACCTGCTAATCTACATAATTGAAAGACCGCTGCAATATTTACCTCAATAATCCGATCAAAGCTTTCCATCTTTAAGTCTAAAGCTGGCTTCGGATCATGAATGCCTGCATTATTGATTAAGATGTCCAATTCCCCACCTAGATGGTCCAGCGCTTTATTAAATCCAATCTGCAAATCGTGACGATCTAATAAATTCACTTTTACCGCATGTACTTTGGAGCCACCGGAAGCCATTGCTTCGGCTACTTCCTCTACTTTTTCTGAGATATCCAGAATGACAAGCTCAACACCTGCATCATGGAGTCCCTTTGCCATCGCATACCCTAATCCTTGAACAGCTCCAGTTATAATGCCTTTTCTCCCTTTCAATTCGAACATGTTCCTTCATCCTTCCCCGTTATAATAAACTCACTTATTTAAAGATAGAATGCGTTTACAATTTCGTTATTGAATGATAATCGTGGTTTATCTTCCGCTATTATTAGCAGGTTCAACTAATTCAATAATGTAGCCGTCTGGATCTAAACAATAAATAATTTTCGCCCCCTTATTTCTTCCTGAAGTTACATTCACTGGTGCCTCGGAACGAAATTTCACCCCTTTTGTACACAACTCTCTGTAAAGCAAATCCAATTCCTCTACATATAAACAAAGGTGTCCGGTTCCATAATCACATGGTCTGCTGCTTCCGGAATGTCGCTCTACCCCTACATATTCCAATAACTCAACAACCGCTGTGCTGCCCGGAATTTGCACAAAAGCAATCTTGATCATATTGGTTTCCGGGACAGAAACAATGTTAAAGACATATTCATCTGTCACATTTTGCTGGGATAAAAATTGAAAGCCTAAAAAATCACAATAGAATCGCAGCGATTCCTCCAGATTCTTCACGGTTATTCCTGCATGATAAAAACCTGTAATTTTACCTGTACTCACAAGTAAAACCTCCTTTCCTTATTCACACGCTTTATTTTTTCTTAAAAGTGTAATAAATGAATTTTAACAATTCTTTTTCTAAATACAAGCAATTCTTATGCCAGTCAAAAACATCACACATATATTACATTCATTTATACTCATTTATGCGAAAACGCAATAATATGATGTTTTTTTACATCATATTTGTTTTTTTACATCACTTTCATTATGAAACGCCTAATGCAGATATCTGAAAATCGGCTGGATGGCCTCAGTCACTCAACGTTTAAAGCCCTCCGAAATGCTTCCTGGAGGGCTTTTCATTCTAATTTTTGGAATTAAAACCTTCATGAGTAGCATGGACAACTTCGATTAACGTTCTCTGTTTTGAGTCAATCCTTGAATCACGACAGCAAATAAAATCTCTTGTTCTTTTTCTAATGAATAGTTACCTTTATTGATACTCCAATCATATAAAATTCCTCTCATCACCCGGACAAGAATGATAATCATCTGTTCAGGAGTAAGGTCATCCCGAAATTCCTTCTTTCTTATTCCCTCCTCACACAATGTATATAAAATCTGATAGAGTGGACGATCAGGAATAAGGAAGAAACTTTCCCGCTCCGGATTCAGTTCATGTTCATATATGGTTCGTGTAACATCCCATCCTAAATCTTTTTCAATGTACGCCATCTGCATGGATAAGAACGTTTTCAACTTGTGAATATGCGATTCAAGCGGCTCGATTTTCGGTACTAGCTCCTCAACATAAAAATCATCAATTTCTTTAAATTTTTCCAGAAAGATATCGTGCTTACTTTTGAAATGATTGTAAAAAGCACCTTTAGAGGTCGACGTCTTGTCTATAATTTCATCGACCGTGACATTGTTAAAGCCTTTTTCATTGAACAATTTCAAAGCTACTTTGGAAATTTTCTGTTTCGTTTGCATCGCTTTTCGTTGTCTTAAATTCATAAGCTCTCAACCTTTCAGAAAATTAAAAATAACTTGACAAATAGACTATAGTCTGCGAAATTAATTTCAGAGACTATAGTCTTTTCATTATCGACATCATGTTCAAAACTGTAAAGTACCATCCACAAAATGTAAACGCATTCAAAAATAAAGGGGGAATTGATGATGTTACGAAGTGTTTCACAACGATTCAATGTGGCTGTGGAAAATTATTTACCTAATGCTTTTATTTTTGCTATTTTACTAACGTTCATCACCCTACTACTCGGAATGACCATAACCGACCAATCTCTGATGGAAATGACGACACACTGGTACAGCGGTTTCTGGAACTTCTTAGCATTCACAACCCAGATGGTGCTGATCCTTATTACTGGTTATGCACTTGTAAAAGCACCGCTCGTTCAGAAGCTACTATTGAAAGCCGCTTCCATTCCGAAAACGCAAAAGTCCGCATTGATTATAACAATTTTAGTAGCAGCAGCAGCCGGTTACTTGAGCTGGGGATTAGGCTTTGTTCTCGGAACATTATTTGCCATCGAGGTGGCGAAAAAAGTGAAAATGGCTGATTTCCGTATTTTAATTGCTGCCGCTTATACAGGTACGATCGCCATTTTACCTGCAAGTATTACAGTTACCGCCCCGCTTCTCGTCAACACACCTGGTCATTCATTAGAAGACAAAATCGGCCTCATTCCTCTGACTGAAACCATTTTTAGCCCAATGTTGTTATTGACAGCTTTTATCGGACTTGTTGTTATTCTATTTGCCTATATCCGGATGATGCCGAAGAAAGAAGATGTTGTACCATTTGAAGGTAAAACCGAGGACTTGGTTGTTGCAAAGCCTGTTGTCACCAGAACTTTCGCGGAAAAAATGGACCAAAGCAAAACCATCAATTACATTTTAGTTGCACTTGGTGTACTCTGGATTGTTCAATATTACATCAATAATGGATTCAACTTGGAACTTAACATCTTGAACTTCATGTTCATTATTCTAGGGCTTGCTCTTCATGGAACACCGAGCAGCTATATTCGTGCCATTACTGATGCTATGCCTTCCGCTTCGGGGATTATGCTGCAATTTCCGTTTTATGCAGGAATCATGGGGATGATGGTCGGCTCTGGTCTTATCACTGTAATCGCACAATCCTTCACGTCATTTTCGAATGAATACACGTTCTCCGCCCTGTCATTTATCTCAGCAGCGATTGTCAATATTTTCGTACCATCCGCAGGTGGACAATGGCAAATTCAAGGACCAATCATGATGGAAGCTGCAAGAGCATTGAATGTTCCTGTATCAGTGGCTGTCAATACCGTTACAATCGGTGACCTCGTTACAAATCTACTACAACCATTTTTCGTCTTACCCGCCCTTGGTTTATCAGGGCTTGGATTAAAAGACATTTGGGGCTACTGCCTAGTGTCCATGATTTTGCTCATGCTCGTTTCATGTGTCATCGTAACGGTTGTACCACTAATTCTGTAAAATGAAAGGAGAAACGAACCAACATGCTCACCCACGGAAATATGACTATCTATACGAAATTAGCTCAGCAAACTGAAAAATGGGCATCTAAACCATTTATTCTATTTGAAGACAAGGAAATTAGTTATGAAGACATATTCAACAAAGTAAATCAGTCAGCTAGATGGATGGCTAAGAAAGGAATTCAAAAGGGAGATACTGTTGCCGTTTTCCTCTCAAATTCACCTGTCTTCTATGAGCTGTGGTTTGCTTGCGGGGCAATTGGTGCTATCCTCTTGCCGATCAACACCGCTTCCACTGCTCAGGAGTTGGATTATTTTCTAGGACATTCGGAAAGTAAGGGATTCGTATACGAAAATGAGTTGTTAACAGAAAAACATCACCATATTGTCGAGAAATATCCGCTTCTATTCGCCCAAGCTTGCTCGTATGATTGGGAAACAGAAAAAAACCAACTGAGCAACCAAAAAATTGAATCACAAGTGACCCCAAATGACGTTGCCTGCATCATGTATACTTCTGGAACGACAGCCAAGCCTAAAGGTGTTTTAATTACACATGAAAATTATTTATATGCCGGCCACTCCTCAGTGCTCTACCAGCAGTTGTCGCCGGAAGACCACTATTTGATCTTCCTGCCGTTGTTCCATGCGAATTCGCAATACTATACATCCATGGCTATGCTTGTGGTAGGCGGTACAATCGTATTGCTCAAACGTTTCAGCTCCTCGACATTTTGGGATGCTGTTGAAAAATATAAGCCTACCGTTTCAAGTTTAGTGGCCACTGTCATTAAAATACTGATCGAATGCCCAAGTCATCCATTTGAAAAACAACATCAAATCCGTCAGGCAGGCTATGGACTTTTTGTTACGAAGAATGATCTCCAAACCTTTCAACAACGTTTCGGCATCCGGCTTTTCCAGTGGTACGGAATGACGGAAACAATCACAACAAATATCGTTACTCCCCTATATGAAGACATGCCAGTCGATCCAAGGACAGGCATTGTCGCCATCGGGAAAGCCGGATTAGGCCAAGAAATCCGAATTATCGATGAAAAAGGCCGGGATCTGCCGCCTGGTCAAGTCGGGCAGATTATCTTAAAGAGCCCTTCCATGATGAAAGGCTATTTGAAAAATTCGGAGGCTACTTCGCAAACGATTATAAATGGCTGGCTCTACACAGGCGATAACGGCTACTATAATAACGAAGGCTTCATTTGGTTCGTTGACCGCAATAAAGACATGATTAAACGTGCCGGAGAAAACATCTCCTCCATCGAAGTAGAAAACGTCCTATCTAACCATCCCGCTATTCAGGACTGCGCCGTTATTGGTGAACCAGATCCCTTAAGAGAAGAAGCTGTTATCGCTTATATTAAACTTCATGATAATGCAACGGTAAATAAAGAAGACCTCCGGATATTCTGCAAAGAACATCTTTCTTATTTCAAGATCCCTCAGGAATTCCGGTTTATCGATGATTTCCCTAGGACCTCCATTGGCAAAATTCAGAAGAATAAATTAAGGATGGAATGAAAAAAATAGTACTTACAAAAACCGCTGTTCAGAAAAAATAAAACTGTATACTCTACAATTTGATATACCAAGAAAATAGCCAAGTATTTAGCGCCGATTGCGAAGCCTTGCAATTTGAACTCGCTGAAAAGGTGTAATATTAGAATAAATTTCATCTTGCATTTTATTTAAACGTTCTTCTAATACATGAATTTCTGATGATAAATCTAGGTCATTTTCTATCATAAATTTCTGTATTTCATCAATTATTTCTTTTAATTTAATAATGGGGCGTTCGAAATCCAAACTCATTCATCTCCTCCTCACATTATGATTTATTTTTCTCATTTTTTTCACAAGTTGATTTAGAAATCGAATCGATTAATAATTCAAAACCCTTAACAACTATTTTTCGTTCTGATTCTGATGAATTATTGAGAATACTTTGATAAAACGTCATAGATTGCTCCCTTAAAGAATTAACAGTTATTCGACCTTTTTCTGTAAGATACAGGAAAAGGTCTCTTCTATTTTTTTCGTTTACTTCACGATAAATAAGCTCATTTTTTACTAACTTGTCTACTAATCTACTTACCGACGAATGCTCTAACATAAGCTTGTTAGCTAGTTCCTAAACAGTTAATTTTGTGAGCTCTAGTTCTTCTAACGCCATCATTTGAGAAACTGATAAAGGTTTTACAAAATGAAAATCAAAAAAATCGTTGCAACATCCTTGGCCCTAGCTACGTCCTCTTCTATTTATTCTACTGCCGCTTTTGCTTCATCTGCTTTTTTGTATAATTGGATTATAATGTAATATATTAGAACTAAGGAGAAAGGGAGAGGATTATGAAAAAAATTATATTATGGATTTCAATTATTTTAGTTATTTTACTCATAATTCAAATAATCCCCTTGGCTCTAACGTCTTGGGGATTTGGAAAGATTGGAGTTTAAAAGGCTAACTTAACAACATAAACCAGCTTTTTTACGCGGATGCTTTCTTTTTAGAATATCGTTATTTTAACTGAGGCTCTTAGAGTATATAAAATAGATGATGCTAATCATAACACTATTGATACTCTGTTTCACTAGATGTTTTTTTCGTATCCTTATCGTTCTCGATAATTTTTTCCTAGCTTTAATATCAAAATAATTCATTGTTTGTGCCTTCTTTTGCAAATAAAAAAGGCTTTCCTGTAATTAGGAAAGCTTTTATATTTCGTATATATTTAATAATTGGTGTAGCTTTAGAATTCTCTCTTTTCAAAAAAACAAAATTTCTTCACCAAATAATCAATGTTGTTCATTATTCTCTTTTCAAAATGCCCGTTTTGAATATGTAATTAGTTCCTGTTCATTTAGAAAAATAAACTCGTATATTTAATGTACGGTTGTAAACTCCGTTTAGTATACTACTTTATTTTTCGATATATGACTTTATTTTTTTATAACAACCGCCCCAGCTTTAGGGCGGCTTTATTTACGATTATTCGGTTGCTACTTTTGATACGTCAGATATCACTTCTGCTTCTCTAATTGGCTTATTATACTTTAAGAATAAAAAGATACCGAGCAAAATAACGCCAGAACCGATGAGCTGTTGACGAGTAACCACTTCTCCGAGAATAAAATACGCTAATATGCACGTTCCAATCGGTTCACCTAAAATGCTCATTGAAATCGTTGAAGTATTTAGCCACTTAATTAACCAGTTAAAAATTGTTTGCCCCAGCAATGTGGACACAAATGCTAGACAAAAGAACCATACCCAGTCTGACGTCGGGTATCCTGTTATTGGGTGATTAAGAACAAGTGAATATCCAAATAAAAACAAAGCGCTGGTAGAATAGCCGATAAAAGTGTATGGAACAAGAGATAAACTTTTTCTTAAATGCTGGCCAATCAAGAAATACGCCGTGATTGTTGCAGCTCCTAGCAAAGCTAGAATATCCCCAAATAGAGCGTCTCCACCAATTTTAAAATCACCCCATCCAATAATAAAGCTGCCAAAAACAGCAAGAACACCTCCCCCAATAGCAAGCCCCTTTAATTTCTCCCCAAATAAAAAATAACCTCCAACAAAAGCAAATATCGGCTGAAGAGTAACGAGTACAGTTGAGCTTGCCACTGAAGTAAAACGCAATGACTCAAACCAAAGTACATAGTGAATGGCCAGAAAAACTCCGGAAAGTATACCTAATAGCCACTTCTTTTTAGTCAAACCTCTAATTTCCTGGAAAGCCGTTTTACTGTAAAAAAATACGGGCAATAGAAGCACAGTAGAGAAAAACATTCGATAAGCCGCTATAATGGGCGCAGGCGCACTCGAAAGTTTAACAAATATAGCGGATGTTGAAAGAGCAAGAACTGCGAAACATAATAAAAGATAGAGTGAGAAAGCACGTGTGTTATTCATATGTCCAATCCTTCCCTCATACTTTTGAGAAATAAATAATAAGCGGGTTGTCTCCATTGTGTTTGTTATTAAATAAAAATGTTTATTATAATAAACATAAAGACAGTATACAATCCTGTGCATTTTTGTGCAATATTTCAACACAATGTTTATTATATTAAACGAAATGAGTATAACCGTAAAAAAATAATAAACGATATATAGGAAGGAAACAGGATAATGACAAATTATAGTTTAGGCAATACCGTTTTAGAATATAGAAAAAGCAAGGGATATAGCATTCGGGAATTTTCAGAGATAACAGGTTTAAGCACTTCCCTGCTTAGCCAATTGGAAAGAGGCCTTGCAAACCCTTCATTACATGCATTAAAAGCAATCGCCAAAGCGTTAAACGTACCATTATTTACATTGTTTATTAACGATGTCGACCATGAATCATTGATCGTAAGAAAAGAAGAACGAAAAAAAATCTATCGCGCAAACAACGAACACATTGTTTACGATATTTTAACACCCGATTTTATGAAAGCAAATGTTGAAATATTGATGATGGACCTAAATGCTAAATCGCAAACAACGGAGAGCTATTATAAACATAATAAGGAAGAAATAGCGATCGTAATGAAAGGAACTGCTCATGTTGTACTTGAAGATCAAGAATATGTCTTGCGAGAAGGGGATGTTATCCGGATTCCACCTTACCTGAAGCATAAATTTAAAAATAATACAGATGAAATCGTCAACGTTTTATTTGTCTTAACCTCACCTTCATACGCTCAAAAAAATAAACAGGAATAAGTATTCTGTTTTCCACACAGTAAGAGGCATGGGGTATAGGGTCTTAGTCTCCCTAAATTGAATTAAGAGAACTTCAGCCTGTCGAGAAATTCTCGGCAGGCTGAAATACTATCCTTTTTCTGAAATAAAGAAAAGGATAATGTTTATTATTAACTTTAGTTCATAGTCCCTTAATATATCATCGTAAATAAGTGTGTTGTTTTAAGTAGAGTCCAGTGACAGAAGACTGATTGTTAACAAGTTCTGCTGGATAACCCTCAAAAATCACTCTGCCGCCATCGTGTCCAGCCCCAGGACCAAGATCAATGATCCAGTCGGCTTGACTAATAACGTTAAGATTATGGTCGATTACGATAAGCGTGCTACCATTATCAACAAGCCGGTTCATAAGCCCAATGAGGCGTTCGACATCAGACATGTGTAATCCGGTGGTCGGTTCATCGAATACATAGATTTGTCCACTGTTTTCTAATTCGGTAGCGAGTTTAATCCGCTGTCTTTCGCCGCCTGAAAGCGTATTAAGTGGTTGTCCAAGTGTAATGTAGTCTAGTCCGACATCACTCAGCCGTTTTAGAATAGATTGTAACATTTTTTCTTGGAAGAACCTTATTGCATCCGCAACGCTTAACTCTAGAACCTCACTAATATTCTTACCACGTAAAGTATAACCGAGAACTTCATCGGTGAATCGACGACCTTGGCAAACTTCACAAGTATTGATGATAGGTTCCATGAAAGCTAAGTCTGTATACGTGATGCCAAGCCCTTTGCATTCCGGACACGCACCGTGTGAATTGAAGCTGAAAAGAGACGGACTAACGCTATTTGCTTGAGCAAACAGATCGCGGATTAGATCAAGCATTCCCGTATAGGTTGCAGGGTTGGAACGCTTGGAGCCTCGTATTGCACCTTGATCAATAAAAATAGCTTCCGGATAGTGTTGCGGCAGTACCCCGTTAATAAGCGTACTCTTTCCTGAGCCAGCTACACCAGTGACGACCGTCATCACACCTTGCGGAATATTCACACTTACATCTTTAAGGTTATGTAACGAAGCATGCTTAATGACCAGTGAACCATTCGATTGTCTCAGTTTAGTCTTAAGATGAATTTGACGGCTAAGATACTTTCCAGTCAGTGTATTGGAAGTCACTAAACCGGCAAAGTCCCCTTTGTAAACTACCTGGCCGCCCTTAACACCTGCTTCTGGCCCCATATCAATGACATGGTCAGCAATAGAAATAACATCGGGATCATGTTCGACAACAAGAACAGTATTCCCCTTATCCCGGAGGTGTTGAATTAGGGTGTTAAGTCGATGAACATCATGAGGATGAAGCCCGATGCTCGGCTCATCAAAAATGTACATAATATCGGTCAGGCTACTGCCGAGATGACGGACTATTTTTACTCGCTGCGATTCACCACCGGAAAGCGTGGATGTTTGTCTATTCAGACTAAGATAGCCAAGCCCGATGGAATTAAGATGCTCAAGGCGTTCAATGATAGCCGAGACCATTGTGGCTGCAGTCGGCTTATTAATCTTTCTTATCACTTCGATAAGATCATTAACCTGTAGGGCTGTACAATCTGCAATGTTTCTACCATTGATCTTGCAGTTTAGCACTTGCTGATTGAGCCGAGCCCCTTTACACGAGGGACATATACTTCTCATAACGACGTGCTCAAGTGCTTCCTTATATCGTGTAGCCTCCGTGGACTCTTTTGTCAGAAAACTCCTCTCAAACCTGGGGATAACACCTTCGTATTTAGAAGTCTTTGGCCATCCAAGGCTAGGATGTTTTAGCTTGACATCCATTTTGTAAAGAAGCGTGTCCCATTCGTCATCTGTGTACTCTCCCAATTTCTTATCATTATCGAATAAACCTGAGAAAGCATAGCGTTTCCAACGCCATTCGCCGGGTTTAAAGGTAGGAAACTGTATAGCCCCTTCATTCAGTGATCTACTCTTATCGATAAGTCGATCAAGATTAATCGTAGCCACTGATCCTAAACCCTCACATTTCATACACATTCCATGAGGATCATTGAATGAGAAAACGTTGGAATAGTCTACAAAAGGCTTTCCGATACGCGAGTATAGCAGGCGTAACAGTGAATAGATGTCGGTGATAGTTCCAACAGTAGATCTCGCGTTACCACCAAGCCTCTTTTGATTAACCACGATTGCTACCGACAAATTTTCCAATGAATCCACATTCGGTTGGCCATAGTGTGGAAGGCGGTGGCGGATAAAACTTGTGAACGTCTCGTTAAGCTGACGTTGTGATTCTGCGGCTATCGTGTCAAAGACGAGTGAAGACTTACCGGAACCGGATACTCCCGTAAAAACTGTGATCTGTTTCTTCGGAATGCTCACCGTAACGTTTTTTAAGTTATTCTCTCTCGCTCCTACAACATGGATGATATCATGTCTATTTTCCAATTCAGATTTTTTATTTGTCATCACGATCTCCTTCCTATTGTAAATGATAACCGCTAATTAGTTTCCCATCAGAAATTATATAAACTATAGTTCAGATTGGTTTTCCTGGAGAGCCAACGCTACTTTTTGACAGAGTTCAGCAAAAATACTTTGTTCGCCGAGTGTCAGAATCGAGGCGGCTATTTCTGCGGCCTCACGACGATTTTTCGCTGTGCAAGCTAGAAATTCTTCCCCATTGTCAGTAAGTGACGTTGTCTGTTCACGTCGATCCTCCCGACGTGCTGTTTGTTCGATTAATTGCTTATCTTTTAAAACTCTAAGAATCTTCGATGTAGTGGAACGTGACATTCCTAGGGTTTCACCTATGATGGAAGGCATCATTGGACCTCGGATGCGTAGAATCTCCAAAACATCATATTGCGCCCATGTAATCTGCTCTGGATTTATTCTCGTACGTCTAGCGACTAGCACACATTGCAGATGGGACAAAGCATTTTCCAGAGCACTAGGTTGGTTTAATTGCATTGTATAAATATCCCCTATCTTTTTACATATTCCATTATATTAATATACCATATTAGTTTCCTAACAGAAACTAAATACCGATAAAGCAGTACTATCATTACCACAAGCTAAAAATCCCCGATATCCCCCATCCATCAAATTAGGATTACTCGATACCTCTAATATATATACATCTGATTTGATACATCGACAAATTCTTGTGGTGAGAGATAAGAAAAGAAGGACAATAGAAGAGGTTAGAAAAAGACACATCCGCCTTTTTTCTGCCAGGGCGCAGGGCGTATCCACCCTCTTCTTTCTCCATCTCTCCTACTTCCAACCACACTACCATGTCAAAATATTAACTGTAACTTATATAGAAAAAATATATTCCTTATATAATCATTCAAAAAAAGAAGGTTTGATTTTTATTGTTTTGGTGGTGATCTTTTTTCTTATTTTGGGTTGTTGAATATACATGACAAGCACAAAATGTAAAATTGTGGACTTTAAGTAAGAAAAACGAAGAAATGTTGAGAAAATCAAAGAAACAACGTCACTATCAACCAAAGTATAGGCATTTTAACTCTCGGAATTAATTGACCATGATTATCATTATCGTTATTATGTTCCTATGTGCATCTGCGCAATGAACTCAAAAGTTGGAATTAAACTACGAATTTGTACCTCTATGATCTGGCTTCAGTCATATAACAAATTCACCCCCATTTATTGGACAGGAGGTCTGAGCCTATGATTGAGTTAAGCAACGTAACCTTTCGCTATGGTCATGAAGGCGGAGAGTCCGAGAATGAAACCGGCGTAGAAAATATCAGTTTATCTGTGAAGGCCGGACAATGCGTTGTGTTATGTGGCCGTTCGGGGTGCGGCAAAAGTACGATCATGCGCCTTGTCAACGGGCTTGCACCTAGTTTTTATGTCGGAAGCCTCACTGGTCAGGTAAGCGTAGCCGGAAAAAGTCCCTCCAGCCTTTGCCCGGAGGAGCGTACGAGGCTGATGGGAGTCGTGTTTCAGGACCCACGTAGCCAATTTTTTATGGATAACGTTCAGGACGAACTAGCATTTTCGGCCGAAAATCTCGGAATTTCGCCGGATGAGATTATAAGCCGGATTGAAAAGCAGTCGAAAGAGCTTGGCATTTCGCATTTGCTCGACCGCTCACTACATATGCTGTCCAGCGGACAGAAACAGCGAGTGGCCATTGCCGCCGTATCCGTTCTTTCACCACCGCTTCTCATGCTAGACGAGCCCACCGCCAATCTGGATCATCGCTCCACACAAAGCCTGATTGACACCCTCAGCAGGCTCAAACAAAACGGCACTACTCTCTTCATCAGCGAACACCGGCTGCGCCCCCTATTGCCTATTGTCGATTTATTTATATGTATGGAAAAGGGGAAAATCGTCCGCACCTGGACAAAAGAGGAATTTTCCCAGCTTGCCTATGAAGACGTTCGTCCGTACGGTCTGCGTCATCCCGATATGGTAAAAAGCCAACTGGCACTCAAATCAGCAGAAGTACCGTCCATAAGGCCTACACTGCAAGGCCAAGGACTTACTTATCATTACAAAAGAAACGGCGATGGGATTAAAGATTTGGACATCACGTTCCCTAAGGGAAGCGTTACCGCGCTGACAGGAGAAAACGGAACAGGCAAGACCACGTTGTGCAAAATCCTCTGCGGTCTTCTCCGCCAGCACAAGGGATCGGTCTTCAACCAGGGAATTCGCGTGTCTGCAAGCCAAAGACGCGCCTCCAGCTATCTAGTCATGCAGGATGCAGACTACCAGCTCTATACCGACAGTGTGGGGAATGAAATTGTTTTGGGTAGGCGTCTGGATGATACGCTCCGCTTACGAGCCTATGAAGCGATGGATACGTTCGGTCTGGGAGAGTTTCGGGAGCGACACCCCGCGTCTCTGTCCGGCGGTGAAAAGCAGCGGGTCACCATGGCTGCGGCTTACTGCTCAGACGCGGAACTGATTATACTCGATGAGCCGACCAGCGGGCTTGACGGTGACGGCGTTCTTAGCGTTGCTGCATGGGTGAAAAAGCTTGCACAGGCAGGAAAAACCGTTGTTATCATTACGCATGACCGTATCCTTTCCAAACTTGCATGCGATCAGGTTATTGAGCTGAAAAATCTGTAGAAGGGAGTAAGAACCGTTGAAACATAAAAAGAAAAAGGGGGAAGGTTATTGGAGCTTGCGGGTGAAAACAGCTGTAGATGCTGTGTATGTCTTACGTTGGGCTATTTGGGGCGTACTGTGATCATGATCGCCCACCGGCTGAAAACTGTTTAAAGCCGAATTTTCCCTCTTATATACATCTGATTTGATACATCGACAAATTCTTGTGGTGAGAGATAAGAAAAGAAGGAGGGGCGGTGGGCGGGAGCACACCACAGCCAAAAATAAATAAAACACCTATGATCCAGTACTACCCATCATGAGGCGATTACCCTTTCTTTATTCTATCCTGTTAGTCGCTATACGTGAGAACCAGGAGAGAAGCAGTAAGCGTAATAATCCCTCCACTAATAAACAAACAAGATATATATAACTACTGTACTTGACATCTCTTTTGCCTAACCTCTCCTTATGAGTAATATGAAGGGCTTCTGCTACAATTTTTTTTACATCTTCCGGCGCATCCTTACTAACATTTCTTGCATACCTTTCCCTCCTAAAACAAAAAAGCACCATTGCAGACAGACGTATCCTGTCTTACAACGGTGCTTCCGTTATTAATTATCGCTATAGAGTTAAAAATCCGAAGTGAATATAGGAAAATTATTCTTGTATATTCGTATACTACGCCCTAGAATGTCAAAGACCGTTTTCTTTTCATAGCGATGGAATTTTCGTCCGTTTTTCTATAACAGGTGAAGCAGACGAAGAAGCATTTATCAACACCCATCCAGTAAGGTTCACGTATTTTTCACTAAGAGAGTATTAGAAAATACATTTCGAAAAAAGTATATATTTCTCCGAAACCAAAAAGGCCGCTCCCTTAGAGCAGCCTGCCTTTCTTTATTTTTACTCTTATTTAAGATGTTTTTGGCTGTTCCTTCCCTTTTATGTTGAGGGATTGAGCGCTTAGGGTACGGCTTGTTGAGCATTAGTACTCGTTAGTTTAGTAAAAGTCAAGTGCCGCTTGAATTACTTATAATTCGGCATCAGTAACCATACGTTCACTTTTCTAAAAATATCTAAAAATCTTAAGACACTTCTTACAATATTCATAATTTGGCTTTCTATCATGCGAACCCTTAAGGAGACTCCTGGAAGGTTTCCATGAAATTGCTGTTTCGTGCTTACAAAAAGCAGAAACAACTGCATTAATGAATCGATCTTCAATAAATCTATCCTCAACTGTTTCAACAAATCTTCTAAGAGGGACGGATTTTTTACAACCGTCCTCTATTCGTTCATTCTCCATACTCTTTTTCCACCTATAAGCTAAGTTCTTCTCTATTATCAGCAGTATCTCTTAAAAATTTTGCATTCTCTGCATAGTTCACAAGTTCGGCATCATGTCTAAAAGATTTTGCTTCAAATCTAAGCTTTCAATCACTTTTATAACCGCATTTATTCCTTTATTTTTTTGCGCTTTTTCCCAAAATAATTTCTGCCATTTTTATAGCATATTCTTGAGTATCAAAATCCTCATAATTACTTAATACCGCAATAGTCAAACGTTCTTCTGGGAAACGCATAAAGTGTGAACTATAGCCAGCCCAAAGTCCTGAATGTTCCAAGTAATGGCAATCAAAATCTTCGCCAATAGACAAGCCAAAAGCATAATCTTCATTGTCAATAATCGTCTCTCCAGTTGGAGAAATTTTCGGACCTATTTCACTCATTCTTTTAACAAGGTCTTTCCCACCAACAGTACCTGTAGTGAGGTTTTGCCCCCATTTTACTAAGTCCTCAACATTCGTATGAACGGCTTTATCTCCAGTCTGTTCCCAAGGGCTTTCAAATATTTCATATGCCCCTTGCTTATTCTTCAAGTAGCTACGAGCAACTGGAAAATTGGTAGGATAGCGATCTACGATTGCTGTGTCGCTCATGTTTAGAGGCTCAAAAATACGCTCCTTCGAAAATTCACGAAGACTTTTTCCACTCGCTTTTTCAACTACTAAAGATAATAAAAAATATCCTGTATTACTGTACTCAAATTTTGTTCCGACTGGAAATTTTGCAATTTGATGATTTTTAAGGTGTTCTAGTGATTCCTCCACAGTTAATTTATCAGTCTCCTTAATATTCGCTACTTCAGCCAATTCCATATAATCAACTAATCCACCAGTGTGATGAATTAGATGTCTTAGTGTCACAGGTTCAGCATATGCTCCAAGAGAAGGTACATATTTTAAAATTGAATCATCTAGACTCAATTTACCTTCTTGCTCTAGTAGTAAAATTGCAAACGCTGTGAATTGTTTAGAGACGGATGCGAGATTAAAAATTGTTTTTGTCGTTATCGGTAGTTTTTTTTCTATCGAATCTAAACCCACTGCCCCTTTATAAGTTACACCATCGTCAAAACTCGCAATATAAGCACAACCGGGTTCATTTGGAGAGAACTTATTAAATAATTGTTTAATCGCTGCATGTGTTGTTTGACTGTATGTACTATTCATATTACCTTTTGGCTGTTGGTTTTCATTTTTTGTTGAATTAGAAGAAGAATGACTTTGTTCAGTATTTTGATTATTTTTGTCCGAAGAAGGGGAACATGCTGGTAAAATTAACGAAGACGACAACATAAGCGACACAGTGCATATAACAATATTTTTTTTGTTCAAAGTGAAAAACTCCTCTTTAAAAAATAGGTGAACGTTTTGCAAAATAGCAAATTTCACCTAAGGTGAAAAACGTCAACTCTAACAGAATGTCATTTCCCTTCATTTTTAAGGTTTCTTTGACAGAAAGTCATTAAAGGGCATATGGGCAGAATTTTTCTGTTTTCTTTTTCAGACGCAAAATACTCCTTAGATCATTCCGTACTTAATGAACTTGGCAACCACCTCTCCGTACTTTTCAGGTACCTCCATGTGCGGGGTATGTCCCGTTTCCTTGAAAACAATCTTTTTCCTTGATGGAACTTTATCATATTCCTGAATATGCCTTTTGCATGTCACAGGGTCAAATTCTCCAACAATGAGTAACGAAGGGTGTGTCAGGTTAGCTAATTGTGGAATGAGTGGTTTAAACATGCGCCCTTCCTCACGTAACTTCTCCAAATGATACTCAGTGCCTTCCCACAATTGTTCCCACTCCATCTCTGTATAAAGCGAATCGTCAGTAATGACTGGGTTCGGCGAATAGATTTTATCCCTTTCATCTCCTAATAACTCACTTAGCCGTATATAATGATCAAAGAGTTCCTCTGAACAATGTGAGCCAACTGACAGCGCTTCGCATTCTTGCGCTCGTTCGTAGTCCCCTTGTTTATAAAACAATGAAGCTGTCCGTTTCAACAGGTTTCGAGATGTCCATTCAAAATGAAATGTCGGACATT
This sequence comes from Aneurinibacillus migulanus, assembly GCF_001274715.1. Classification (GTDB taxonomy): domain Bacteria; phylum Bacillota; class Bacilli; order Aneurinibacillales; family Aneurinibacillaceae; genus Aneurinibacillus; species Aneurinibacillus migulanus. The sequence continues at coordinate 3,153,722 of NZ_LGUG01000004.1, forward strand.
CAAAAATAATTTTTGAAATAGCCTTGGGATAGGCAGCTGCATACAGTAAAGCCAAATAACCACCAAAAGAATGTCCGATAACGTTCCACTCTTTTATCCTCAGTTGAAATCTCAATTCTTCGCAATCATCAATCAAATCCTGTAAGACAAACGGTTCATCTTCTGCTATTTTCTCCGAACGCAGTACACCGCGTTGGTCTACTGCTATAATACGCATCTCTTTTGAGAGTCTTTTTGCCTGATGGTAAACAAAATCATAACAACTTTCGCCAGGACCACCGTGTAAAAACAACACTGCAGGAGAACTTTCTTCACCAAATATTTCAACATGTATTTTTTTATTTTTATTATAGAATGGATAAATCATTGCCCATTAATTCCCCCTGGTTTTCGTTCTTTTCTACTCTTGATCTCTCATCGATACAATTAAGTCTTACGTTAATTTTACTTTATCACCAGTAACAGTAGACTATGAATGGACTTGTTCCATGGTTTCATCATCTAATTAAAAAAATTGGAAATGGGCGAGAACTTGATGTTCCCGCCGTTTTGTACAGAGGATAGAGATGGGTTTAAAAGCTTTTTAGTTTTCAGTAACCCGCTTTTTAAATGAAGCTCGATATTCTTCAATATAGCCCAACAAATCTTCTCGTAGATGTATGAGCCATTCAGGATCGTCCGGGGATTCTTGAATATCTACCGTTCGTAATAATGTCGCAAACGTTACAATATTATGCATCCTCATAAACCATTTCAAATCTTTTAATAAGCTCATATCCAGCTCTGTTTCTTGTGTATATCCTCTAATAAAAGCCTGTACGAACTGATTTTCCAGGTCAACATCGTACTCTGATAATTCCCTCAAAGAATAGGCGATATCAGCTACATACCAATGATTAACACAATCATCAAAATCGAGTATGCTTACTTTTTCGTTTTGCCAGCATAGATTATCTAATTCAAAATCATAATGAATTAACCCGAAAGTTTGTTCTGAAACCAGCTTTTGCTCCGCCCATTTCGTAACAAGCTCCCATTCCTTTTGTACGAATGGTTCTTGAGTAGTCAGCATTGTGTTTACAGAGTTCAGTTGCTCTTGCCAACTGGGGCGGCCGCGACGATAAGTTTCGGGCATCCTTTTTAAGTTCGCATGCAATTGACCCAATGTGCGCCCCCAGATGAAATAATGTTCTTCATTGATATCCTCTATATCGTACTGTTCCCCCTGAAGTGCTTCGAATACTACTGCATAAAATGTTCCAATTTCTGTCTCAACTACCTCGATATATTTGTTATTCAATGAGGGAACAGGCTGGGCTGTATGAATCGGTTGATCACGGAGATAGTGCAGAATCTCGATTTCTGCTTCTATCGTTTGCAGTTTTCTTTCGCAAGAATCGCTAAACCTTAAGAAATGCTTCTTTCCCTCCTTGTGGAAAACAAATACGAAGTTTGCGCTGGATCTAAAGTAATAAACTGAATCATGGTCATATCCCCANTGGCAACAACTCATGGTACTAAGTTTCATCATGAGTACGATACCTCTTTCTATACTTGGTTTTATTTGTGACGTTTATGTTTCATTTTTCGACTTATATATCTCTCGAATTGTTTTTTCTTTTCGTCTAATCTTTGTAGCTCAGCGATTTGTTTTTTATAACTCTCGAGTCGTTCACCGCTAATCCATTCATTTTGAAACGCTTGTTTTACAGCACATCCTGGCTCTTTATCATGTCGACAATCTTGATACCTACATCCATTTGCGATTTCCCTTATGTCATTGAAACTTTGTTCAAGTACCTTTTCTTCCCCCCATAGCTGCACTTCACGTAAGCCAGGTGTATCTATAATTGTATACCCGGTGGGGTGAATCATAAGTTCCGCACTCGTTGTTGTATGTCGACCTTTCCCAGTAGCCGTACTAATTGTCTGTTTCTTTTGCTTTGCTTCTCCTAGCAAAGCATTTGTTATTGTAGATTTTCCAACTCCAGACGAACCGAGGAAAACAACTGTTTTTCCGGGTTGTAAATAGGGGCATAAGGCATCCATATTTATATTTTTCTCAACACTTATTGCAAGGATCGGTATGTTTATCGCAATATCTCTCACATGATTTACAAAATCACTCACATTATCACAAAGGTCGGTTTTGTTTAAAATAACTACAGGCTGAGAACCGCTATTGTAGACTAAGGTGATAAATCTTTCTATCCTCCGAAGATCAAAATCTTGATCGAGACCGCTTACGATGAATGAGGTGTCTATATTTGCTGCGATGACTTGTTCCTCCGTTGTTCCACCTTCGATAATCCCGTTACTCATTCGTCGTCCACCCGAAATGGGGAGTTTCCTTACAAAGCAATTTTTTCTTGGCATCACCGCATGGATGATTGCTTCGTTGCTATTTTCAATATGTCTAAAAACAACCCAATCTCCTACTACTGGAAAATGTTTTTTTAGATAGGCATGATATCTAAATCTTCCAGCTACCTTTGCTGTAAGAAACTGACCTTCGAAATAGAGTTGATAACTATGACCATGCTTTGTTACTACCCTGGCAGGAAGGAGTCCTTTTTCTTTGTAGTTCTGATAGTGTTGCTCAAAAAATGTGTTCCATCCCATTACTTGTTGTGCGTTCATTCGTTTACCTCCATGTAGTACGTATACTTGTAAAAACTGTGATTTGTCATTACAATTTCGTTCCCTCATGTAGGCAAAATAAAAGAGCCAAGGCGGTTACAGACCTATGGCTCTACATGCAAAAATAAACATAAAAAAGCCAAGGCTTTAGTTGCCTTGGCTCATTAATTGGACATATTTATCCAAGCTCCAATTATATGAGTGAGGGGCAACGAAATGTAATTTTATCGGATATATTTAACAATTTTTCCATTTTGCCACTCCCTTTCGAATTATAGTAAATTCATTGTACCTTAATATTGGGGGAAAATGCAAATATAATTTGTTATTTTTTCTAAATGCCGGAATGTGTGGGAAGCATTAATAATTGACAAATAACACAACCTAGAGCTTCCACGCTTCTTTCAATAATCGAATTCCTGTATTAATCTCAGTTTCTGATACCCCCCCAAATCCTAGTAAGATTCTACAACCTAAGCTTCCTATTGTCCCGTTATAATATATTGATAATGGATAAACCTTTACGCCAACATTCATTGCAGTATTGATTAACTCATCTTCCTCCATACTGTTTTTTACTTCCAAAACAATATGAAGTCCCGATTTTTCACCGATTATATTTACTTTTTCTCCTAAATAATTCTTAACGGCTAACATTAAGGTACTATGTTTTTTACGGTAAAGAGTTCTCATTTTATTTAAATGACTTTGCCAAAGTCCATTCTCCATAAAACGATATAGAGTATCCTGATGAAGACGAGAAACCGTTTGCTTATAAATAGTAAAGTGCTCCTGGTATTTTTTCATAAGTGAAGATGGTAAAACCATATAGCTAATACGTATAGATGGAATCAAAGACTTCGAAAATGTACCTAAATACACAACATTTTCCTTTGTATCAAGCCCTTGTAAGGAAGGAATTGGCTTCCCTTTATACCGATATTCACCGTCATAGTCATCTTCAATAATATAACCGTTCTTTTCTTCTGCCCATTTTAACAAATCCATTCTTCTTGAAATGGGCATTATCATCCCATAAGGAAATTGATGAGACGGTGTTACATAAACAACATTGGCATTTGTATTTTTTAATTGGTTTATATTTATCCCATCTTCATCGAGAGGAATTGAAACTGTATGGACTCCTAGATCCTGTAAAGTCATTCTCGTTCTATGGAAACCAGGATTCTCAAGTGCATAGATATGTTCTTTACCAATTAACATACACAATAATCCAATAAGTACCTGAGTACCTGCACCAATAATGATTTGTTCAGCAGAGCATCTAACACCTCTAGAAGCAAAAAGATAGGCTGCAATTTGTTCCCGAAGAAGCAGCTCCCCTTGAGGATTTCCATTATAAAATAATTCTCCTTGATCCTCGTATAAAGATTGAATGGTTAGTTTTCTCCATATAGCATACGGAAAGTGTTCTAAATCAACCTTGCCAGAATTGAAATCAATCTTGGCATTTACTTGTACTTGCTTGCTCTTTGACTCCAATTTTTCAAAATCTCTTTGGTTAAAGATTATGTCGTTATCAAAGGTTGTAACAAATAATCCTTTTCGAGGTTTGCTTTCTATATAACCCTCCGCACATAATTGCTCGTAAGCTGATTGAATAGTGTTTAAGCTTAATCCAAGGTAGTTCGATAAATTACGTTTTGACGGTAATTTTTCTTTTGGTTTTATTCTTCCCGATAAAATTTCCTGTTTTATGTAATTGGCTAGTTGTATGTACAATGGTTTACCATTTTTATTATCCAAAACTGGTGTTATTTCAATCATATTTCTTCTCCATAGTCATTCTGGTACCTTTAAAACTCTCGTATCTGGCACTTTAGATTATACCAGATTGTGTTTTAATAGTAGTGGAGAAACTTTATAAGGAGATGAACAGAAATGATTAATCAAAAAGCAATTTTAATAAAGGAATTGAAAAACGAGAAGGAATGGAAGGAAGCCTATCCAGTGATGAAACAATTGAGGACCCATTTGGATGAAGATCAATTCCTTCAATTAATTCAAGAAGCTGCACAAAAGGAAGATTATAAAATGGCTGCTTTATATGAAAATGAAAAAATGGTAGCAGTAACAGGTTTTATGCCTATGATCACTTTATACAATGGAAGGTTCATTTGGGTTTGTGATTTAGTTACAGATTCAAATAATCGCTCGAAAGGATATGGTGAAGCACTTCTAAATTATGTACATAATTGGTCAAAGGAAAATGGCTATGATATCGTCTCGCTCTCATCAGGATTACAACGAATAGATGCTCATCGTTTTTATGAAAATAAGATGGAATATGACAAGGTTAGCTATGTTTTTTTAAAAAGACTTTAATTGCCCCGTTGTATAAAAGGTACATTTTACGCAACGAAAATTTAGGATACATGAAAATAAAAAAGAGAGGAAAAATACTCTCTCCTCTCTTTTTAATTGTATTTAATTTTGTACATTCTGACAGTCAACATACTTGCTATTACCAGTTCGATCCACCAGAACCGATATTCGAATAATAAAGTGGTAAACTACCCATTGAACTTATCGTACCCGTTAGTTCAGCGCCGCCCCTTCTCCCTATCTAGGATGCTGACTGCGCAACAATCCATCAGTCCATCTCTCTCCAAAATTGTTCTGGATTCTCAATATCCATATCAATATATTTGCATACAATCTCTTCAAGCCCGATCGGTGCATCAATATCAACGATATGCCATGGATTCATATCTGGTGGACCAAAGCTAACCTTCAGTTTCTTTTCCGATACATCAAATATCATACTTCTAAGTGTCCCCATTCCATTTGAATAAAAATGGCAGCATGGACCATATGGATACCGAGTGGACAATAATTTCCTTATCTTTTCATCATTGATATATGGCGCATCTCGCAATAATGAATTCCACACAGAAGAATAGCGCATTTCGGAATGCCAAAAATGATGTTCATCAAATTCTTTCATTTCATGGCTCATATAATGATTTGTGGCAACCAATAAACCACCAACTGGTTTCCTCACAGAAATTCTATTTTTGTCTGCTGAAAAGCTTGCTACCTCAAAAATAGAAGCATTATTAGCAGCATCCGCTACCAAAAAATTCGTATTCGTACATAACGGTATTTCTTCAAGCAAACATTGCGCTTCATAAACATCTTTACAGCGATCTAAAATTGCACGAATGGCGACCCAGAACTCACATCCATTCCCATCAAGTGGCTTTAAGTAGGCAGTACTGGACATTGAAACGACGAGTCCATATTCATTCATCCCATCCATTCTTCCCGCATTTTGTAACGAAAAACCCATATGCTTTGGTTTTCCTGTTACCCGGGTAATGCATAAACTTCTTTCATCCCTTACAAAATATTCATAGCTCCTTCCCACATAAAAATGCCCATCGCTCGTGTTTGAAGGAAGCACTGCAAATTGACAGCAATTATGGGAATTGTAATATGAATTCGCATAGCATATTATTTTTTCCGGCTCTGTGCCTACTTCATCAGCAAATCCTTGTATTTCATCCACAAAACCGGGACATATTTTGTCAATCAACATCATTCTCTTATGAGCAGTTGCTGCAGATATATAATCCTGCCCTTCCACTGGACTAATAAAATAAGGAATATCATCCGGATAGTTCTCTTTTAATGTAATCGCCCGCTGTTTACCCACTTCATAATTGCTTCCTTCAGCCACATGAATATCAAAAATCATTGGTTCTTTCTTTTCGTTATTTTCCATATCCACAACCCTTTCTCATATAAAAATTACTGGTCAAGATGGCTTCCATCTTCGTCGTAATCCTAACATATTAAAAAAATTAGGTCTATTGGATTATGGATTATAGAAGAAAAAATATTGGCCGCTGTTATTCAACTCTTCTCCCTTCAGGAAGCTTTTACTCGCGCATTTCAGCAAATGTTTTCTATCACGCCGGGACAATTTCGCAAGCAAACTGATATGAAAGACACTTTGTTCCGGGCAATGGAGAAGAAGACATTGGACGAAGTTAGGCTACGGCATTTACACAACGGAGTAGCTCTTGACCCCGTTATCATCACCAAGGGAAGACTTCAATTGGTTGGCATGGAAATACGAAGACTTAATTCTTACGTAATCGGAAAGCTATGGGACTCTTTTAGACAACACGTATCAGAAATTGATAGAAGGCGAGATCACGAGTCTATTTATTACGCTCTAATTGAACTTACGGGAAATAAATGGGAAGTCTTCTATACCACCTGTGTTGAGGTTGTCGAAGAGGGGAAGCTACCTGAAGGAATGGTTTATAAAGTTCTCCCATCAACAACCTACGCTGTATTCTCACATAAGGGAGCCGTTGCCAGAATACAAGATACGTTTGAGTACATTTATAGCTCTTGGTTGCCCAAATCAGGGAGAACGCGTTTGAACCAACCGGAATTTGCACGTTACGATCACAGATATCTGGGTCCAAAGAATGAAGATTCGGAATTTGACATTTACATTCCTGTTGGCCCGATATCTAATTACTCTGGGGAGGAATAAACTTAGATGAAAAAGAACGAAAGATTACAGCAAGGGTATGCAGGTTACCATGAAGTGAAAATACCCGATGCATTGCTGGGCATAACATTTGCTATGTTGGTGATGTATCCTACTGGCACCCCTGAACAAGCAGATCAATTGGGGCCCTACCCGTTGGAGTTAGCGAGAGACGCAGAAGCAATCTCTCACGGCACTGACGGCTCGCCGCTTATGTATCGAACATTAGCTCGGTATTTGGCGCGAAACGGCTTTATCGTCGGAATGCCTGAACATCCGTTCAATAACAGGAACAATAATAGTCTGGAAGGTACGATACAGAACCTCATCTACAGACCGAGACATATTCGAATGATCATCGATTGTTTTTTTGAAAATAAGATGTTTGAGGGAAAAGTAAAACCGAATGCCGTTTCTATAATCGGGCATTCGTTGGATGGTTATACAGTTCTGGCAGCCGCGGGTGGCTTGCCGACTTCGTTTCCTCACGAGACCCCGGACGGACAACCGCAGCTCATAGAGGTTGCGTCAAATCCGCGAATCCAGTCGAATCATCCCACTGGTATATGTTCCGATTTTCCAAGTCTAATCCACAATCAGAAAATAATTTTTCTATTTTATCTAGGTTCTTATTTTTTCCAGTTTCCAAAGATATACTTATTGATTTCATTTTTGTATCTCTATTATCTCAGCTTTCTACATTAATAAGGATGTTTTTAAAGGATTGCAAGGCTCGAGATCCTTTATTTTTTTATGATAAACAAGATAAATTGATCTTTTCGGCATTGGAAAAACGGATTTAAAAGGAATCTTGATTAATTGTTTATTTTTAATATATTGATGGGCAACTACATCGGGAAGGAACCCCCTCATCTTTTGTTCAAGGAACATATAAAGTGGTATCATCTACTTCAATTGAAGGGAAAAGTTTGACTCCTATTTCGTTATGAAACCACTCAATAAAAGGAGTTTCCCAAGGAATATGAATAAATGATGATTTATTTAGTTGATCTCTAGTTAACTCCACTACGTCTTCTATAAATAGCTCAGGGCTACCAACAAGATAAAAAGGTTCTTCAAAATAACCTAACATATTCAAGATCAGGGTGTTGAGGTTTGGATGGGACAACACAAACGTCAATAATCCCATATGGTAATAATCGGAACATTTTCTTAGTGTGGCCTGTGTATAGACGGAGTGTATAGTTGCTATAATTTAATTTTAAAGTTACAGTTGTTTGTGAAATATTCAATTTTTCCGCAGTTCGGGTAAAACTATTCTCCGCAAGAGTAATAAAAGTTTCCTAATGTTCATAATTCGAAAATTCATCCCTCTTCCCAATTTATTCATATTATAGTTTGTTATCGTATCTTTTGTATTAGGTGCATGTTCACTCCTTCAAGAGACCAATGAATCCGCAGTAAAGATAAATACATCCCCTTATTTATCTATAACGTCAACAACATTTTTCGCCCCTCTTTTGCTAACGGGTGCTTTAATGGAGTAACAAAAAACCCAAATTTCTCAATTTTATGAATGAGAAATTTGGGTTTTTAATTGGAATTTGCCTTAACGTTGTGTATCGGCATTCCCCTGACATTACCCCACTTAGATAAATGTATGGCCTGCATTCTCCAATACTGATTTTGCTTTTTCTATAGAATGGTTTTTAACAAGCAAATAATCAGTATTAAAAGTGGAAATAGCAAAGATGCTTATCTTATTTTCTGCTAACGGATTAGCCAAAGAGGCTAATATACCAGTTAATCCAAAGTCTAAAATGCCTTCTACTTTTATACATTTCCAGTCATTTTCAACTTCCTTTAATTCCCCATTAGTCGATAAACATTCTGATGGACATACAATAGAAAGTTCTTCATCTGTACGAGTAATAGAAAATACATCACAATTTGTTGCCCAAGATGGCACTGTTTCTGTTGGTGAAAGTTTAATAACCGAAAAAGTTGAATCTAAAATTTCTAATTTCATCTTGCCAGCACTCCTTTTTGAAGTTGGTTTACTATTTTTTCTCAAATCGTATAGCTTGGCGATTTCTTCACGCAGCTCAGGATTTCCTGGAACTTCTGTATACCCCAACCGGCTCTTTTCAAATTTTTCTTCTACGTTGCTTTCAAAATCCAACAGGTCTTCACCTTCTGTACCCATCCAATGGATTGATCTGAAACCAGCCAATTTCTATAAGGGGTACGACCGCATCGGCATCTGGGTTGTTATAGCCTGTTCGTTCCTGTTTAATACCGGCATCTTTTAACGCTTTCATGTAACGACGACTTGTCATTTGACATCCGTTATCGCTTCGAATGGTCAACCCTTGGTCTTTAACTCCGTTTGGAAATCGTGTACGAATCGCTTGATTGACAGCGAAAAGAAGCTCGTCTGTACGGCAAAAACGAGAAAATTTGTAGCCAATCATTTCTTTATCGAAAGCATCCATTACGGCGAAACTGATCTCGCCGCTTGTAGTACTTGGCTGAAGAATCCCATAAGTACGACAAACTTCAGAGATGTTCCCCCCTGGTGCCATCCCCTCTAAAACAATGTTCATCTTTTCCTCTGCAGACCATTTCCGTCTTGCCATATCGACTTTCTATTATAACTTATGGCTTGTCTGGTCTTTCATGGGGGCAGTATACTACATGTATGGTTTGTGGATTGTATTGTACGACCCTACTTCTAAGATGTAAATACATTAATAAATTCTTAAGGGGCATCAGCCCAACCGAGCTTACACGAAATTCTCTACAAATTCTTTTAGATGAGTTTATTTGTTTTTAGCAAGTCATACCAATCATCTTTACCTCCTATTTCAACATATTGTTCACCAAACACATAGTTTTCTAAGAAGTTATAAAAATCTCCATAACATTCTATTTTCATTTCCATTCCTGAATCTCCAATTAGACAACAAATTTATCCACTTTTTTTATTTATATATAATGGATATGAGTCGATTTTTCCAATGCATATCCATTCCTCAAACTCACCCGGCATATCCGCAACAGTAAATTGAAATTCTGATAACTCTTTTCGTCCAAAAATAATAATACTCCCACATCTCAAAGATGAATATTCATTTAAGAAATAATAATAATCTTGTAGCGAGTCCTTTTTTACATTAGGATTAGGGTCAGAGTCTTCCCTAATATCTCCTATTAGTGAACCTCTCTCCAATGAATTGGAGAGCTTCTCGCTTCATCGAGCCGACTATTGCCGCACTCTCCACGAAGGCTAGTTCCTAGCCTAGCGTGTCTTACGACACGTTTGGTAGTTGTTGTACTGCCCGCTTGAGAATGTTTTTAGCGGCATTTACATCACGGTCACATTCAAAGCCACAAGAAGGGCAACGATGTGTCCGCACAGCCAATGTTTTCTTTACGATTTCATCACAGTTTGAGCATTGTTGACTTGTATTTCGTGGATCAACCAGAACAACATGCTTACCAGCACTTTCAGCCTTGTAAGTCGTGAACTGTACGAGTTGATTCCATCCTGCGTCTACAATACTTTTTGCAAGATGATGATTTTTGACCATGTTTGTGATTTTCAAATCTTCAAAGGCGATCAAATCATAGCGATTGACCAATTGACGTGCAACTTGATGAGCATTATTTCTACGCTGATTCGCAATATACTCATGCTTCTTGGCAAGAAGTGCCATGGCTTTTTTACGTCGGCTCGACCCTTTCTTTCGTCTAGATACGACACGCTGTAACTTCTTGAGTTGTCGCTCGCTTTTACGCAAATACTTGGGTGCATGATGAAAATCACCATCCGATGTGATTGCTAGATGTTTTAAACCCAGATCAACACCTATCATTTTCCCTGTTGATTGCGTTTGGGTTTCGATTTCGCAAGACAAACAAACATAGTATCGTCCATTTTTGGAAATGACGGTACATGTTTTGATTGTACCTTGCATCTGTCGATGTAGTTTGATTCGAATGGTTCCAACCTTGGACAGTGTGATGTATTTTCCTTCGAGTGAAAAACCAGATTGTGGGTACGTGAAGCTGTGATAGCGATTCATCCCTTTGAAACGAGGAAATCCTGTTTTTTCACCTTGTTTTAACCGTCTGAAAAAGGCTTGATACGTTTTATCCAGACGTTCGACTACGTTTTGTAAGACTTGCGAATGAACACTCTTATACTCTTCACACACTTTTTTCAGTGTAGGTAACTCTTTCTTTTGGGAATAAAACGTTAGGGATACATCACATCTTTTGTACGCTGTGATTCGCTGTTCAAGCAAAGCATTATAGAGCCATCGGCAATACATGAGCGTTTCGTTTATCTTTTCTCGCTGTTCTTTGGTTGGTTCAATGCGAAACTTATACGTTCGTAGCATTACGAATCTCCTTTCTTTTGATTTTCGATATACTTGCGAATCACATCTTCCGAGATCGAACCAACGGTTTCGATGTAAAAGCTGTTGTTCCAAAGATGACCGCCCCATAGTCTCTTTTTCAGTTGTGGGAATTTCAGAAACAATTTACGGGCAGAAATTCCTTTCAGCATTTTTACAATATACGAGGGGGCAATCTTTGGATGAGCAGAAGCAAAAACGTGAATGTGGTCTTGTTCGCCGACCTCCATCATAGCGACTTCAAACTCTTTTTCCTGTGCGATCTCTTGAAAGAGATCTTTCAGATAGTGTTCAATTTCAGCAGTCAGTACTTTTCTTCGATATTTCACAGACCAAACGATGTGATAATTGACATTGTAAACACAGGTTCGAGCATGCTTTATGGTAGATTTTTTCATACATATAGTATAGAAAAAAAGCTATTTAACATCTATAATATTGGGTATTTTCAATTACATATAGTCAGTTAAAACAACAAAAAATTTGCCCTTGTTATCCCCACAAGGGGGATTCGGGCAAAGTAGACTCTCATCTTTCCTCTAAAGAGGAAGAGGATTCCCGTCCACAATCCTAAATAAAAGGGATCTTCCTCGAGAACACTTTTCATTAATTCTATTTTTTCTCTAATCATTTTTTTCATTTTTATTACCTCTCAACCTTAATTTTAATTCTAAAATCATAAGGTACACTCTTCATTTAATTTGCAATATTTGATCCCATTCTCCTATTAGTAAACCAATTCATAATAGTTCCAGACAGAATGGTAAAATTCAACGAGTAAGACTACGAAAATTACCACCTTAAAAATTTAAGCTATACAAGTTAGAGTGAAGTCTTTTTTTGTGGTTAAAAGAGCCTTGTGGCTCTAAGAGTGAAAATCATACAAAACGTTCATATAAAAAAGGAAAAACCAAGGTGAAAAATATCCTATATTGGACCAATTTTTATCGATAGTAATTAGGGGTTTGATCCATTTTTCTCAAAAATTCTTCTAATGAGTTAGCAATTAGCTCATCTTCATAATATATCGGACACTGACCATAAGAATTTTCTTTATCTAAATCCATCGTTAAAAACGTAAAATTCTTCTCCAAAAATAAAATCAACAATACCATCTGGATCCATTAATCTGTTAAATCTTGATTGATGATTCCAGGAAATATCTGTCTTACAGGTGTTATGTTCCACCATTCCAAAGGCCATCTATAGTTGTTTTTTATGATTCATGAGCATCATACTTTGTTCCTGCATGAATATAAATATTATCGGATTAACTCCCATTGTTTGGACATGGACAACTTTATTCAGCCTCTTTTGTAAAATTACTCACTTATACTCGTACTTTCCTAATCGCTTACGTTCTGTTTGAACCACATAAAACTTCTGTGGAGCTTTATAGAACTGAACTAATGTTTTATTTGAATAAAATAATTGTAATTGCCGTATTCTAAATCTAGGAAAGGAGGTTTTTACATGGGAAGAATGGATCATGGACAAAAGGGAAATAACCATAAAAAGAAAATTTCATTGGAGCCGCATCAAGCTGGTGGTTTAAGCAAAGAAGAAGTCGAGCTTTCAAAGGAACTCGATGAAGCCTACCAAATTGAAGAAAAACCTGGATTTGAGCCTACAGGTGTGAAAAGAAAAAATGACTAGATTAAAAACCTCCGGCAGTTGAAAAATGAAGGCAGAGGGATGGACTCTCATAAACTGCTGTTCATTTAATTCTGATAAACGACACAAATAAGCCTAAAAAAAAGATTTAAATTTCATCATGTTATCTGCTAATAACATATTCGTTATTCAAGAATCCAGCACAATTGTTAAGTGACGAACTTAGTAAAGAACTTTTTTGTCACAAAAGAACTTAAAAATATGTTTTATGTTTGTGTTAGTAAAGCTTATTTTTGTAACACTGTTCGAAGTTTGAACGGTGTTTTTTATTTTGGAGCTATTTTTGAGTAAAGAGCATTGTTGTCAGCCAACACTAAACAAAAATCAAGGATACATGAAAATGAAAATGTTTGTTCGGCTTCATCGAAGTATTCTCGTCCCTTTAGTTTGACTTCTGGCAAGAAGAAGGTTCCAATGAAGCAAAGGATTGCAAAAATAAGTCCGACTTCAAAAAAACGTTGAATCCCGAATATTAATGAAGTCTTTACAGCATCCATCAATTGAAGGAACATTTGGTGACCTACAACTAAACTGTGCCTCTATATTACTGTGCTTGTGGTGTCAACAGTGATTGCGGATTAAGGGCAGCCAGCTGACCTTGAAACTGTTTCATAGAAGGTGGTATAACCTCTCCAAGCTTGTTTGAAAAGGATTTACTAAGAATTGAGCCGAAAATAGGCGAAGCGCTCACACCACCAAGCGAACTAACAAACTGTTGACCAGTTTCCTATGTAAAAAGCGACGCAAAGGTATGTTTTACGTCGCTACATATAATAATTGTATTAGCGTATGTTTTGTCAAAAATCTTGGTGCTACCCCTAGTACAATTTCTATTAGGTAGGGATGGTGAGACACCGCTCTGGTAACCACTGGAGCGGTGCTACTAATTAAATCTGGACGTATTCAGCAATTACAATATTTCGATATACCCTTCTGTTCCATGCACGCGAATTCGTTGCCCATCTTTTATCAGTTTGGTAGAATTTTCCACTCCGACAACTGCTGGTAAGCCATATTCACGTGCGATAACTGCTCCATGGGTCATCAGTCCACCAACTTCGGTGACTAGGCCTTTTATGGATACAAACAATGGTGTCCAGCTAGGGTCAGTAAAGGAGGTGACTAATATATCTCCATCTTCTAGATCAGCATCTTCCATGTTTAAGATGACACGTGCTCGTCCCTCTATAACTCCGGAAGAAACAGGTAGACCTACAATAGCTTTGGCTGGGAGATTTTCTCGTTTGTACTCACCTGCAATGATTTCACCATCAGACGTGATAACACGTGGGGGAGTTAGTTTTTCATATAATTTGTACTCGTCTTTTCGTTTGCTGATGATCTGGTAATCCAGTTTATTTGTGCGTACGACTTCGTGAAGCTCTTCAAAAGTGAGATAGTATATATCTTCTTTTTCATGAATAACGCCCACTTGTACGAGTTGTTCAGCTTCTTTCAGTAAAGCCTGCTTATAAACGAAGTAGCGATTAACCATGCCGTATTTTGGATATTCCCTAAACCCGCTGAAATTCCGGATTAGGTCGATCATTCGTTTTGTTTCTTTGGCTTTTTGTTCACCATCCGGTAATTGCTTCAATCGATCTAATAACTCTTGTTCTTTTTTCAAAGCTTCCTGTCGCCCTTGCTCAAATTTCCAATTGCTAGCATTAGGCTCAAAGTTTTTGATATTACTAAGAATCATAGGGACAAGTGTAGTTGGTTTTTCGCTCCAACGAGTTTTAGTAATATCGATTTCTCCGGTACATCGCATTCCGTATTTGCTGAGATAATCATGGATAGCGTCTTGGGTTTCCTGTCCACCATCAAACTTAACCAGTTCATCCAAAAAATTATCATCTTTTACATGTTGTAAATAATCAATTACTTCTGGATAAGGACGAATCACATCTGCAACATCCAATAGCGCCAGACCCATTTCCGAAGTAATATTGTTTGGTACAGATTGAGAAAGCGTATCTGCTACGTTTTTTTCACCTAACCACTTGTTCATTTTTTCATTGATCCATGTTGAAGCATCCATAGCAGCCATAATCACACTCAAACTTCTTGGGTCAAATAAAATCTTCTTTAATTGCTGGATATCTTCTAGAATAAAATCAAATAAATCTGATCCTGATTTCGTTTGGATGTTTTGTTTTAACTCTTCTATCGATGTTTGACTACTCTTAATCAAATCAGAAACGATTGTCGGATCGTTTTCGATTTGTTCTTGAAAACCCGCAGACGACATACCTTTATTGCTTTTACTGGGACTCAGTTCTTTTTTATCATTTGGTAACGATTTTATAAAATCTTCTCGCTCTATTATGGTCATAAGTGCGTCTTTTATGAGCGGATCGGATTGTCCCAGGGTATCTAATAAAATTTCTCTGCTAACAGGTGAAGCCAGATTATGTGTGATATCAACAAACAACCTTCCACCAGCTTTACGCATGGGTGCACGAGTCGTTAACAGGAAAAAAGACAATCCCAGTGGTTTCATGGGATCGGTCATCATTTGTTGATGACCGACAGATACGTAAACGTGATTTTCTTGATCATTCGCTTCAGGGATCGGGTATAAAGTAGTGATTGGCCGACTCTGGACAATATAAAATGTATCATCAACCAAACACCATTCGATATCTTGTGGGCAACCAAAATAAGCTTCGATCTGTCTTCCTATACGTGCTAGTTGTAAAATTTGTTGTTCAGTAAGTGTTTGAGTCTTTTGCTTATCAGGATCGATCTGCTGTGTCTCTGTTCCGCCTTCTTTTAGTCCATAGATAGCCAATTTTTTGGTTGCTATCATCTTATCGACGATTTTGTCTTCTTGCACCTTATAACAATCGGCAGATACCAAGCCAGAGACCAGTGCTTCTCCAAGTCCAAAACTGGCATCGATTGATAGCAGCTTTCGGTTAGAAGTAATCGGATCAGCGGTAAATAAAATCCCTGAAGCCTGTGGGAAAACCATCCTTTGAACGATAACGGATAAATAAACTTGACTGTGGTCAAATCCATTTTGCATACGGTAGATTACTGCGCGATCCGTAAATAGGGAAGCCCAACATTTGCTGATATGCTGCATGATTGCTTCTTTGCCGATGATATTTAAATAGGTGTCTTGTTGACCAGCAAAAGAGGCATGTGGTAAATCTTCAGCAGTCGCACTAGAACGCACTGCATAAGCATGTTCATCGCCAAACTGAGAGAGGTAATGAGTAACTGCTTTCACAACATCGGAAGGAATTTCTACTTCCATAATAATTTGTCGAATCTTCCTGCTGATTTTACCAATTTGATCTCGATCTTCTACTTTTAGCATTGTTAGTCGATCCAACAAAGCATGATACGTTTCGTTTTGTTCGATGGCTTTTTGATATCCCACTGTTGTAACACAAAATCCTTCTGGTACTTGTATTCCTTCAATTTTTGATAATTCCCCTAAATTTACCCCTTTTCCGCCAACGAGCAAAAGCTGTGTTTTTTCCATTTCCTGAAAACCGAGAACCAAAGAACTCATTCTATATCTCTCCTAACCATTACATTTCTTTTGGTTTCTTTGATATATTTAAACCTTTGCGATTCCTTCTTTCATGATGTGAAGCATGTCTCTAACCTTTCTGTGGTATGGAACCGATTCGCACATTAAGGGGCATTATGGAAATTACTTACATAATTAAATGTAGAGTGGCTGTTACTTCTATATAAGTTACACTTAATATTTTGACATGATAGCGTGGTTGGAAGTAGGAGGGATGGAGAAAGAAGAAGGTGGATATGCCCTGCGCCCCGGCAGAAAAAAGGCGGACGTGTTTTTTCCAACCTCTGATATTGTCCTTCTTTTCTTACCTCCTACCACAAGAATATGTAAATTTATAAAGTGAGATGTATATACTTCGCTAAATAGCGATAAACAGTATTCTAACCTCACCTTGATCATACAATTCATCCTTACCTATCCGAGGATCCATCATGCTCGTTTTCCTAGTTCGATCCCCTTCTGCCCTCGGTAGATCCCTGATCGCCTCGCATAGTTGGGCTACTGTTCGCTCGCCTCGCAGCTCTTTTTGCTCGACCCATTCACCGATCATCTGCCGAAGATGAATTATTTCGTCTTCTGTGAATTGTGTATTACTACGCCTCACTCGTTTTTCACATAATCAGACCAAATAGCTAGAGGACAATTTAAAGTACAGTGAGCGTCCAGACTTCACTAGTTTACTTGCCACTTTAATGAGGCGCGTGCGAATTGTTTGGATTTGAATTCCCTTGTAGCGCTTGGGGAAACTCAGCATACGGAGCCAGTTTGTAAAATTATAGGTAAACAGACTTAACATCATGCGTGCCTCGTTGTTGATAAGATGCGACAATAGTTCGTGGCGAACCATAGGTGACTTGTATATCCGTTAACTCGTTTACCATCCTTCGCAATCGATGATTGACATCCCAATCATACACTCGTCTTCGTGTATGACGATTTCGACTACTTATTCGATGATGTGTTGGTCTACCCGTTGCATTATACTGCCATTTGCTTATGGCATCCCCGGGTAAGATTATCTCAATTTCTTGACCAAGTTCATTGTACTGCATCGTTGCTGTCCAAGTTTCTTGATCGAAGCGAGAAGTAGTTATATTGTCATTTCAATGTCTCGTTTCCAATAGTGAGTCATAAACGCTTTAATATCAAAGCTTCTAGAGGTTTTGGTTTCTCGTTTCTCGTTTCTCGTTTCAAAAAAACCCATGTCCCAGAAGATAGTAAATAAAAAAACATATGTAAAGAAAGGGTTATATAACGTTTTCTTTACATATGTTTGAAATATTTATACCAGTTTACCATCAGGTTTAAAAATCCCTCTATTTGTACAGTCATGTTTTTAAATCTTCTGTACTATTGCTTAATTGCTCGATAATATCTAGAAATAGATTGTGAGTATCTACAACTAAATTTTCTTTATCAAGAAATTTTCTCATTACATTAATTACTTCTTTTTTTAATTCATCTGGAACTTCATCAATTCTATGCTTGATAACTAGACGAAATACACGCATAGAATCCTTCTTAGGAGGTATCTTTGGAATTGAAAGAATATATTCCCATTTATTTTCATAGTTATCAAACTGCGGTAAAAAAGCTATTCGTTTAGCTACGACAAATTTAATCCGTTTATTTTTAGATTCAGCATGTCTCATTAAAAAACTATATAAACTTTGAGTATTAACCTTAAACCTCTCGGAAATCATAACTAGTGTTCTAACAAACAATTCTAAAATTTTTTCATCCACTTCATAATTGTATGCAATTTTTATTAATTTTTCCATCACAGAAGGATTGGAAAAAAACTAATTCGATCAACACCGATTTCAGCACATGTCTCCTTATACACTTTTTTTATTAAAGAAAGCGCATTTTCTGGTAATGCCTCTAAATCATTAATTATCCTTAACATTTCTTCTTCATAATTTACTTTGGACATTTAATTATCCCATCCTTATTAACATTTACTGTCTTACCTTTTTGCATTACCTCGTCTATTTCTGTCATTTGAATCAGATGCGCGTCCCGTTCTTCGTTCGGATAATGAACCGCAATTTACCACCCATCATTTTACGCAAGCAGGTGAAGTATTTGGGACCGTTCATGAGCGTATTCCGCCACGAACACCGAATATGAAGAATGATATCCAATAACCAGGGTTTATTTATTGCCTGCGGAGTTGTTCAATTTCTTCCTGTGTAAGCTCGGTTAATTCAGCTATGGTTTTGTTATCCATTCCTTTTTGTATCATGCCTAAGGCAACTTTCAGAATACCTCTTTTTTCTCCTTGCTTTTCAGCTCTTCTTAAAGCGGACTTTTCATCCAACAGAGTTTTCCTACGGGCTTCATAGGCCAATAAAACTTCAGGATCCTGGCTTACACGTTCCCACTCGTCTATCGCTTTTTTTAGGGTTTGATCTTCCTGCATCGCGATCTCCTCCAATACTTGTGTAATTTCCTCGTCTTCTGAAGCTTCAAGCAAAAGCAGCCAGCGCACCAATTGATTTTCTCGCGGATTCACTTCGCCACGTCGCCACTTGATCAGTAGCTTAGGCAACTCCATAAAATGAATCTCTAATGTATCGGTTAACAGGAACTTCTCTTCTGTTTCGTATAACTGAAAAATCGAATGGTATCCAGGTGTATGCGATAAGTAGCGAAAATCAACGATATTAATGGTAATGGTCCGGCACAACTCTCCGTAATCCATCCCCTCTTTCATCTGGCTCGTATACATACGAGACCAGTAATACAAGGTTCTTTTTTCCATATCATGCTTATTATTCATCTGAATTTCTACATTTACGCGACTTCCATCTTCAAGCTGTGCATGCACATCCAGAATCGATTTTTTATCCTCGGTATTTTCTTTGTTAAACTGCGGATCCAGCAGAGTAACCTCTGTAATCTTTTGGCTATCAGGCAAACGGAGAGCAGCATTCAAAAAAGCGGCCAGAATGGATTCATTTCCGTGTGTACCAAACAAGGCTTTAAAGGCAAAATCTATGCGTAGATCCAATCTTTTTCCCATAACGTCCCCCGTACTTTTTTCTTTCGTTACCTCTTAGTATATCATGTTATTAGACTGGATTCTGGACATGCGAACCCAAGAATGCAAAAATAAAGCAAATCTCTTCTTTCTCCATCTTTCCTACTTCCAACCACGCTACCATGTCAAAATATTAACCATAACTTATATAGATATTCTCTTATTTCACTATAATAAGGGACAGGAGCCACATACAAAAAATATAGGGCACTCCGATGTCCTATCAAATTGTCCTGACCAAGCGAAAGACAGCAACTGTCTCCCTCTTCGCGTCTACCCAGATGTTTTGCGGTCCCGCCTGGCCATGGCAAAAAGTAGCCTGCTTGCTTCCATGCGGGAGACGAACATAATACTTCTTTTATAAAGTACACACTTTTAAGTAAAATAGTATTTTTAAAGAAACTGATTGTAACTCACTATTGTGCTCATCGGATTTTGACGTGTTGGCAAGATCTCACTCCATCGGTTATGATAGTAATATTGTTTTATTTATCCTTATATAAACTATCATTGAGAGGTGATTAACCTTGGAAGAAGTCGTGATCATCGGGGCGGGTCCTTGCGGATTATCCGCTGCGTTAGAGCTACAAAAAATCGGTATCGAGCCTCTTATTATCGAAAAGGAATCGGTGGTTCACTCGATTTATTTATATCCTACGCAC
Organism: Aneurinibacillus migulanus; assembly: GCF_001274715.1. Lineage (GTDB taxonomy): Bacteria > Bacillota > Bacilli > Aneurinibacillales > Aneurinibacillaceae > Aneurinibacillus > Aneurinibacillus migulanus. The sequence continues at coordinate 3,174,207 of NZ_LGUG01000004.1, forward strand.
CTGCAATTTTTCAGTACTCCAGAGCTACTTGAGATTGGAAATTATCCTTTTTCCACTCCGAATGAAAAACCGACAAGGCTAGAAGCATTAACATATTATCGGAATGTGGCAAACAGAAGCAAACTCCGCATCCGTCCTTATCATAAGGTTACTACTATTCAAGCACAATCTGACGGAACTTATGCATTGACCGTAGAGGACCGGTTTAAACATACAAGCACTGTAATCACGAAGTATGTCGTAGTGGCAACTGGTTACTTTGATTATCCAAACTTGCTCGGTATTCCTGGCGAGCAATTGCCAAAAGTTACCCATTATTTTCGTGAAGCTCACCCTTATACAGGGACGAAAGTGGCTGTCATTGGCGGTAGCAATTCAGCCATTGATGCGGCGATGGAACTCCTTCGAGTTGGAGCGGATGTGACAGTCATATACAGAGGGGAAACATATTCACCGATTATCAAACCATGGGTTCGTCCGATATTTGAAAGCATGGTGAATAAAGGTCGTATCACTATGTTATTTCGCTCCCATGTAACAAGGATTTCAGAATCAACCATTACTGTATCCAAAAACGGTTTAGAAGAGCAATTGGACAATGACTTTGTACTCGCTCTGACCGGATTTCGTCCTGATAGAAGCATGCTGCGTGAAGCTGGTGTAGCTTTCCAAGATGATGGAGAAATCCCCGTGTTTAATCCAGATACCATGGAGACCTCTTCCCCAGGTCTCTACATTGCAGGCGTAATCGCTTCTGGAAGAAACGCCAATGAAGTCTTTATTGAAACGGGACGAATGCATGGGCGATTCATTGCAAATCACATTGCCAGCAAGTGAAATTGTTCATTTACAAAATCGAACAGAATAAAAGTATCCACCTGTTTGGCAAGAGCCGGTTAATCATCCATCACTCTTATCAAACAGGTGGATTTTCTTATGCCTATTTCTAGATATTCATTTCCACAGCAGAACAAAGAAGGAATAAAACAAAGAAAAGATGCAGATACTTGTAGTAAAATCTGCATCATGTGTACTATCATTTTAAACCCTGTTTCCGATAAAAAATGCGGCCACTTTCCAGTTTTTTTATATGTGTGGAATTTCAAACTTCAGTTCTTTTTGCTGAAGCTCTTTGATAAAATCAAAAGCTAATTTTGCAAGTTCTATATATTCTTTGTCACGAGTAATACGGTACAATTCCATAAAATCGTTATGTTCATCAAGCAAGTCATCAATTTGTTCTTGTGGGCTCTTTTTACTGTTGATGCTCAACGTGCTTTGCCTGTTCTTTGCTTTTCTTTTTTCAAGTAACTCCCAAGCCTCTTCAGCCGTACAGATAAGTGTCATATTATCATCATAACCATCTAGGTATAATCCATCAGGAATTCGGGCTAAGTCATAATAAGATTCCTGATACATCCCTTCTGAGGAATAATAGATGAGTTCTGTGTATCCTTCAACACGATACAACTCATCTTCACACTCATCGATTCTAACAATGTCTCCAAAATCAAAACGACGCTTGTCCTGCCCTGCTGAGTCATTCATGAATATCCCCTCTTTTCTCAAAAAATGGGCTATTTATCGAACTCGTGGCTTCATACTTTTATTTTTTCACTACAACGTTACGTATTATATTTTTTACTTGCATGTTACATTTTATTTTTCCAGCACTACATATGAGCAAGTACAATTAGTGGAAATTATGTATATAAAAGAAAAAGCCCTGAGATAGGGCTTCTATATACATCTGATTTGATAAGTCGACAAATTCTTGTGGTGAGAGGTAAGAAAAGAAGGAAGGGCGGTGGCGGTCGGAAAAAAACACGTTGGCCTTTCTTCTGCTGGAGCGCAGGGCGCATCCAACATCTTCTTTTTCTGAATTACCTACTTCCAACCACGCTACCCTGTCAAAATATCAAGTGCAATTTATATACATTTTAATAATCGTCTGTATATTCTTCTGCATAGGCATAGGGCGATTCATGAACTTTAATCGTCTCTCCGGATTCTAATTGGTACGTTCCAATCGAATGAATGGCTTCCCCGTTACCCGTATAAATAGCTGGAACCCATCCACGTTCAGGATGTAATAGTTCAATTGCTTTTCCGGCTATCAATGGTATAACCTCTCCGTTCTCAATAGCTATCTTTCCGCTACCATTAACGAGTTGAAATTTACCTTGAATACTCTCCATGAAAAACCAGCTCCTTTACAGGTAATAATATAGTTCCTGTTTATGCAGGAGTTTTAATTGTAACATGTATATTTTGAAAAAAAAAACATGTGTTACAAGAACGTTGTAATTGGAAGTCAAGTTATAATAAGGTAAAACATCGAATTATTACAGGGAATGATTATAATGCCATTAGTTGAAAGCTCAAGCTACATTAAACATTATTATGAAGACTCCTCTATTGCATATTCTATAATTAAAGAGCTTAATCCCAAAGAAAATGTTCATGATGCATGAAATGAACTACCGAGGCTATAAGTAACATAATTATTTTATGGTTAACTTGCAATATGTTCGATAGACTTGCTTCCAACCACACTCCCCTGTCAAAATATCAAGTGTAATTTATATAGTTTGTTATAATATCTAACAAATTTGTTCTGCAAAGCAATTTCTTCGTCTATATTAAGTGGGTATACCATACCGAATTGAGGTGTTTATATTGTTTAACAATGTGAAAATTGAAGAAGTAAAATCAATTGAAAAACATCTTGATCAGCTTTCGGAACTTCTCGTAATGGTAGTAGAGGATGGTGCATCCATTGGGTTTTTACCACCAATGAAATTTTCAGAAGCGAAAAAATATTGGGAAACCCTATTAAAGCCTGAAGTGATTTTATTTATAGCTAAATTAGACAATGAGATAGTTGGAAGCGTTCAGTTGCACTTATGCACTAAGCAGAACGGTAGCCATAGAGGTGAAATCGGAAAATTAATAACACATCCTCATTTTAGACGTAATGGTATTGGTCGTTTATTAATGCAAGCAGTTGAAGAAAGAACAAAACAAGAAGGTAGGACTCTTTTAGTCCTCGATACCAGAGAGGGAGACCCTTCTAATCACCTCTATACTTCAATAGGTTTTATTAAATCAGGACGAATTCCTAACTATGCTAAATCAGCCGATGGGAAACTACATGCAACTATTTTATATCATAAATCCTTTTAGCTTAATTATAGTATATTTTTGTGTTCGAGAATTCATCGGAAGTTGACTATACTCTATTCCTCATAAACCAATTTCGTATAATTTTTACTTATTTTTACATAAAATACTATCATAATAGATACAAATAGCCCTATTCCATACATCATTTGTAATACAAAGCTGACATTCATAATCTCTTCCAGCATATTTATAGCTACTACACTATGAATGATTCCTAAGATAACAGGGAAAAGGAATGCAACCCCTATTTGTAAGTAGATTGATTTTTGAATCTCTTTTTTGCTCATCCCTATCTTCTTCAGCATTATATACTGTTCTCTATCCATTAATGCATCGCTTAAGATTTTAAAATATATCGTACTAAAAGTAGCAAGCATAAAAACTATAGACATTATCAAACCTAAAAAGAAAAATATTTCCAGTGCATAATATTCCCATATATACTGTTTTACATAGCCACTCACTTTTGCTAATCCATCTGGTACGATCTTAGCAATATTCTTAACAAGCTTTTCACTGTCTTCTTGCCCTGTAATTTGAATTCCATTCAAAGTTATTTCTGATACATTTGTTTTTAATTTTTCATATTCCCTATCATGTAAAACATAAATATTTTTCTTACCAAATTTGGCCACATTACCCGTAAAGGGCACCTGTATGTTTTCCTTTATATAATAAGTATTCCTATCCAGTCTTATCTTATCACCTTTTACATTAATAGGAGCTGCCATCGTATTAGCATTCAAAATAAAAGTGATTTCATTTTCTCTTGGTTTTATTTGCTTTAATATGCTTTTGCGATTTTTATACTTCAAAAACTCTAAAGTCTTTTGTATCTGAGAATAGCTAGTAATAATAGCTTCATTATTGTAGTCAACTTTTTTAACTTTACTTACGTACTCAATGTTACCTATAAAAAAATTGACTTCATTTACTCCTATTAATTCATGGGCTGATTCTGCAATGGTTACTCTAACTTTATCTTTCGTGTTTTTATCATTACTTTCATAACTAAGGCTATATGGTGCCTCTATCATTTCATGGTCCTCTGCATACTGTTTAAACGATAAACTTATACTGCATGCAGTAACTGTTGCTGCTGCCAAAATAGCTGTCATTGCTAGGCTTCTATAATTAGCCTTCAGTCTAAAGAAAATATTGCTTATACTAACTAACCTTACATCTTTATAAATCATGTTTTTCGATTTTGTTAATTTACTGAAAATAATAGTTAAGAAACTTCCAAAAAAGAAATACGTACCAAAGCTCACCAGAACAAGCGTTATCATTGAAGTAGTCATTAAATCCCAATCCCAACGCTTGAAGTTACTTGCAATCATATACCCTACTGCTATTAGTAGGATCCCTAGGATCCCTTTCTTGTAATTTAATTTAGGTATAGAAGGCTTTGCTTTCGCTGCATGAATCATATTTATTAATTGGCTTCTTTTGACTACGTTGTAGTTCTTAAAGCCTAAAACTACAAATAGCGTTCCGAAAACTATAACAAGTTGCAATATAGCCTTTGGTGCCACAGTAAATGGCAACTCTACCTCTAAATACATCACTTTGCCTAAAAGTATGAAAAAAAACTTTGAAAATAAAATTCCTATAGATAATCCTATTAACAAAGATAATCCGCCTAAAAGCATACTTTCAATTGCAAAAACTCTTCCTATCTTTGAAGAGCTGATTCCCATCAACATATATAGTCCTGTTTCCTTCTGTCTTTGTTTGAAAAAGAACCCATTAGCATGCCACATAAAAAATGCTACAGTGCAGATTAATACAAATCCACAAGTCATACTTGGAATTACAGCAGATTGCAACCGTTTTGTTAATTGAACAAATGTATCATTGTACTGTATGGAAATGAAGTTATAATATGTGGCTACAGTCACTACCAGAACTATTAAATACAATCCATATATGTTTAAATTGTTTTTTAAAAGTTTGTAAGCTATCTTAAAGGAGTTCATCTTCTCCTCCTATTACGGAAAGTGTGTTTACTATCTTCTTGAAAAGGTCCTTCTTGCTTCCATTACTGTCCAATCTTCCATGAATCTTTCCATCCTTCAAGAACATGATTCTGCTACAATAGCTTGCTGCAATTGCATCATGTGTCACCATGATAACTGTTGTTTCTAACTTTTTATTGATGTTCTTAAAACACTCTAGTACTTCTGAAGATGACTTGGAATCAAGCGCTCCTGTTGGTTCATCAGCAAAAATAACGTTAGGTGATGTAACAAGTGCTCTACAAATAGCAGCCCTTTGCTTTTGTCCACCAGATAACTCATAAGGATATTTATCTAGCTGATTAGTAATTCCTAATAACCTAGTAAGTTCATTTATTTTTTCAAAAATAACATTGACCTTTACATTATTCAAAGTAAGCGGTAAAGCAATATTATCCCTTATAGTCATATTATCCAATAAATTAAAGTTCTGAAAAACAAATCCTATAGTATCTCTTCTAAACTTAGCTAGTTCACTCTCCTTAATCGTAGTAATGTCTTTTTTATCTATTAATACTTTTCCTGAAGTAGCTTTATCAATAGTAGACATAATATTCAACAGGGTTGTCTTTCCAGACCCTGAAGGCCCCATAATACCAACAAATTCACCTTCATGAATGTCTAAATTTACTTCTTTTAATGCTCTAAAGGCACCTCCTGCTTCACCATATTCTTTTATCACATTTGAAACTTCAATCATTTTCTTCATATTCTAACAACCCCATTAGTTTAGATTTTACTTCGGTGGAACCTCTTATATAAATTACACTTGATAGTTTGACAGAGGAGTGTGGTTGGAAGTAGGTAATTCAGAAAAAGAAGATGTTGGATGCGCTCTGTGATCCGGCCAGCGTGTCTTTTTCCGACCGCTCCCACCCTAAAAATTTATCGATTTATCAAATCAGATGTATATAGATATAACGCGGGTTTACTGCCTTAACCAATTTAGTGCTTGATTTAATTAAAAGTTATTAAGTACACTACAAATCAAGTAAAGCGGGGATTCATTTGAATGGACTGTATGCCTATTATAGTAAGCTAACTTTAAAGCAGCTTTAAGATAAGCTTAAATGTAGCTTAATGATGTTGGACTAAAAAATGATATAGGTGTAAAAGAAAACCCGCATAACATCACTTTACTAAGTGTCCGTTATACGGGTTACAATTTAAATGTTTGCTCAATTTTGCTTCTTACTCTGGCCTTGACGTTACAAAGCGTCTGTGTTCTCCTTTTTAAAAAACTTACTTCTTATTCTCCTTACTTCTTTCAATAAGCATATCAACGATTAAATCAATTTGTTTCATACTTGCAATCGGATCATAACGATAAAACGTATCAAAGTCATTATAAAATAAGGTGTTGTTCTTAACTGCATCTAGATTCTTCCAAACTGCTGATGCCTGCAATTTCTTTAGCTCTTCGCCCTTTTTCTCGGGATCATAGGTCGTCAGGAACATGTAATCAGCAGCGTATTCCGGTAACACCTCTATGGAAAGCTGCAAAGTTTGGTCCTTGGCACTATTTTTATGTGGCATTTTCAACTTGAGCGCATTATATACCGCTTGTCCGCCTCGACCAGCGTTGTCTCCGAACATATAGATGTCGCCTTTATCTGTTAGCTCATACAGACCGAAAGTAGCATTCTCATCAATGACTCCTTTTAGCTTCTTACGACCTTCTGCGGCCTTTTTATCAAACGCAGCAATAAACTCCTTCGCCTTTTCTGGTTCCCCTACAATGTCACCAAATAGTTTTACTGTTTCATAGATGTTGGTCGTAGTGCCATATGGAATGTACAGGGTGGGAGCAATCTTAGATAATGCTTCATAGTTCTTATCATACATAACGACAATTAAATCAGGCGCTAGCGCCAACGTTTTCTCAGTGTTAATAGGTTCGCCAACATCCTGAGCACCCTTAAGCTGCTCGGTCAGGAACGGATTGTCGAAGGCGGTTGGTTCAACACCAACAACGTTTGCTCCTACAGAGAGTAGTTCACCGCCATAATAATCTGTAACAATTCGCTGAGGTTTTACTGGAATTTTAACAGTTCCCTTTACAGTTTCAAAGTTGCGGAATTCCCCGGTGGATGCTTTGGTGGCTGTTTCCTTTGGTGCTGTTGGTACAGCACCGCCGCAAGCAGTTACGAGGACAGAGAATACAATCATAATTGCAAAAGCGCTGAAAAACCATTTTTTCTTTAGCATGATAAACCTCCCCTATGTATATGGATAACAGCAGACTTATAATGGCACGAAAATGATAATGATAATCATAATCGATAACATATGGAATATATCAGACAACTTCCTCCCTGTCAATATATACATATACTTTGCTCGACTTAGGAAGAAAAATCGATGTCTTTACTCGAACATATTTTTGTAAAAAGAAGGAGAATTGTAACTTAAACCATAATTAAGTTATAGATGAATTTTTTAGGAGGAGATTTATGAATCTTATAGAGGCTGTTAAAGAATTTGAAACTCTTGCAAATCAACCTGTGCGTCCCTATTCTACTGTAGACTTTGGAAGGGGAAAGAAAGAAGGTGTATATTCTGTTTTAGTAGATGCGATTGATGCATATGAAATTATAACATCGTTGCGTTCCAAATTAGGAAATGAACTTATTACCTTTATAGGAACGACCAACTTTCTTTCTGATGATGCCCCTGAAGACGGAATGGTAGAAGTTGTACTTGGAAAAGGGGAGTCTCAGTTTGACATTTTACGCATAGCAGAAACAGATGCTTGTAATTACGATATGATGACAGAAGAGTTAATTGAGAAGCTACAAGAGTATGATCGTGCTTTTGGAATCGACATTACTCAGGCGGAAACTGATACTGTGCAATTCTTCTTAAAAAATGAACCGGAAGACTGGAAATGGTTTTGTAAAGACTTATATGATTTTTGTCCAGATATTGTTGATCAAGGATGCGGTAACCTTGAAGTTTTAGAGAGCGAAATTAAAAAACGGAAAGCTGTGTTCCTCTGGTGGGACTAGGATTTACCTACTTTTTACTTTTGTATAGAAAAACCTCCCGAGTTTTCCCAGGCCACTGAAAAAGTCCTCTTGACCTAAAAAAGGTATCATCCCTCCATTTGTGAGGAGATTATACCTTTTTTCTGTATAATCAAGGTATCAATTTATGCGGGTGGTTACGATGATTCAAAAACAACAATCCATGATCTTCAGTCCGTTTATGGCTATTTATGATTTGGTCATTCCAAAGGATAACCTGTTGCGAAAAATTAACGAACTGATCGACTTCTCTTTTTTATATGACGAGCTTAAAGATAAATATTGCCTTGATAACGGTCGAAACGCCATCGACCCGATTCGTATGTTCAAATATTTATTGTTGAAGTCGATCTATGACTTGTCTGATGTCGACGTGGTTGAACGTTCGAAATATGACATGTCTTTTAAGTATTTTCTTCAAATGGCGCCTGAAGAGTCTGTGATTGAATCAAGTTCATTGACCAAGTTTCGGAAACTGCGTTTAAAAGATATCGACCTTTTGGATATGTTGATCAATAAGACTGTAGAAATCGCCATTGAAAAGGGGATTATCAAAAGTAAAGCCATTATCGTCGATGCCACTCATACGAAAGCTCGGTACAATCAGAAGTCCCCTAAAGAAATCCTGATGGATCACTCAAAAAAGTTGAGAAAAGTCGTATATACCCTAGATGAAACCATGAAAAACAAGTTCCCCGCCAAAAACGCAACGAATGTATTGGAAGATGAGATCGACTACTGTCAAAAGCTTATTGACGTGATCGAAAAGGAAGGCAGTATTTCCGAGTATCCAAAAGTAAAGGAACAGGTAAACCGTCTTAAAGAAGTCGTCGCTGATGATATCGAACCGTTGCCGATCTCAGAAGATCAAGATGCAAAGGTGGGGCATAAAAGTGCGGATTCTTCGTTTTTTGGATACAAAACACACATAGCCATGAGTGAAGAACGGCTGATCACGGCCGCAACCATTACGACCGGTGAAAAAAATGACGGAAAACAATTACAGACGTTAGTTGAAAAAAGTGTGGCAGCTGGCATGGAGATTGAAACCGTAATTGGTGATACTGCTTATTCGGAAAAAGGAAATATTGAATATAGTCAGGAGAACGATATCAAATTAGTCGCTAAATTAAATCCTTCCGTTACACAAGGGAATCGAAAGAAGGAAGATGAATTTGAATTCAATAAAGATGCAGGAATGTATGTATGTAAAGCAGGACATATGGCGATCCGGAAAGCTCGACAAGGAAAAAAAGGGGTAGGTAAAAATCAAAAAAATACGTACTATTTTGATATTGAAAGGTGTAAGCGATGTTCCTTTAAAGAAGGATGTTATAAAGAAGGAGCCAAAAGCAAGAGTTATTCTGTTAGTATTAAATCCAACGAACATGTAGAACAGGAAAAATTTCAAGAAAGTGAGTATTTTAAAGAAAAATCGAAAGAACGATATAAAATTGAAGCTAAAAATAGTGAGTTAAAGCACCGACACGGGTATGATGTGGCGTCATCCTCGGGTCTTATTGGTATGGAATTACAAGGGGCAATGGCTATATTTACAGTGAATTTGAAAAGGATATTGAAACTAATGGGTTAAAAGCGAGAGATACAGCTAGTGATAACGGGGAAAAAGACGACTCTGCATTCAAATACTGAATTAGAGTCGTCTTTTTTGATGAATCAATTTAGTTACTCTAAAAAACGCTAGTTTTTCAGTGGCCTCAGTTTTCCCGGGAGGTTTCTAACTATCCCCTGCTTGCCCTTATTATGACATGCCTTGTTTCCTGCACCGCAGTTTTTAACACACAGATCGTGCTTTTTTGACTGGTTTCTCTTACCCTCTTCCCTTTTCCTTTACATATTCGCGGTATCCCCAAAAGGCCTCATCCAGTTCCCCTTCCCCTTCCCCTTCAAGAAGTACCATCACTGCATAAGGAATCATATCCAGCCATTCCTCTAGGAGAGCCGACTGCTCCGGAGTAATGAAGTTGTTTCTCTGCAACATGCCGCTAGAATCAATCGCCCAGGCCCTGGCAAGTTGACAAATGCTCCAAAGACAAGAAAGGATATCCCGATTCACCTCGGCTTTTCGGAACTCATCGGCAAGCACTTCAATGATTTCCATGAGCTCATGAAAATTTCGTTCGTCCAGTTCTCCGCAGAACGGCCTAAGTATTCCGAGGAAGCCGTGCTGCATCTTCTCATGTTCCAGGTCATTATGAGCGAATGCATGACATTTCAGTAAAAAAAATGCTGCTTCTTTATTCACGAATATTAATAATGTCTTAATCCCAGTTCATAAATAGGGGCATCGCCAGTTTGCCTTTCCAGCATTTGGGACAGAATCAGAGAATCAACCCGAAAATTTCTCTCCAGTCATATTGCAGTCTTTGAGTACTAACCAAAAGTTGTCTTCATCATAAGCTCGTATAGTTCCATGAATCTCATAACCTGGGTAAAGATTTTCCGCCTTTGCCTGACTCCGGACCTCTTCATCATTGGCAACAGCGAAAACAGTATCGCTTATTTTGATAATAATACCTTGCGGATAAAACATTACGATTGCACCCTTGACTCTCCGTCCTGGCCCATACTGCTGTTTCGCCTGATTCCACTCTTTTCGGTACGGCTCTATAGCCTTGTTCCAAAGCACTTCGAACTCGTTTTTATCGATCCATTCATCATCGATTAGAAAATCAATGGCTTTTTCATTCAGATGAAAATGAGGGGCAATCGATGTCATAACCTGTTGCTCATCCATGACGACAATCTGCCTATATGCAATACGGTCTGCATCTATCTCAAAATAATAAAATTCACCTTCTTCAACACCTTGTGCTTTTACATACCTCATAGATTACATCACCCCCTAAGAATTTTAACAGATTCAGCCATCGTAATCCGCTTCTCTATTCGTTCCCAAACAATTTTATTTGTTAACTCAGATTCAACTAAGTGGTTACGATCTTCTGAGCTACCCGTGAGAAAGAGAATTCCTCACAAATGACCATAAAATGCTTCAACTATCTCAACCTTGCATTATTTAGATAATTAATAATAATTAAAACAAAAAAATAATACATTGATAAATGAGTGTCCACTAATTATACTAACACTGAGAGTGCCACTTTCTACCTTTTGATTATACGGTAAAAAATGAATGGAGGGATTTTTTATGTCTCAAGCTATAATAAATACGGCTAAATCTGTACGTCAGCTAGTTATACGTCAAGTTCAAGCGATTCCTGAGGAGTTATTTGATGTTCAACCCCAGCCGTTTAGCAATACGATTAGATGGAATGTCGGACACATCGTTTCTTGCCTAGATTTCTTTCTATCCCTTGGTTTTCCGTTCGACTCCAATCTTCCAGAAACCTATAACAGTTTATTCAAGCCAGGAACAAGACCATCTGACTGGACCGATACCCCTCCAACGAAAGAAGAGCTTATTCAATATTTGTCCGCACAACTTGAGAGCTTATCCGACGTATCTCCTAGTACATTAGATAAGTCGCTAAAATCCCCGATTGAAATGGGACCACTACGATTTGAAACTGTTGGTGAGGTGTTTAATTTCGCTTTCATTCATGAAACCATGCATTCCTCCACCATCTCATGTTTATTGAAAGTAAGCCAGTACAAAGAGTAACCTGCTAAGCTTTTTACTCAAAGGACAGCCCCCATCATCAAGTAAAAAAAGAACACTATCCTTTACTTTGTTATTAGAAAAGGATAGTGTTCTTTTATGTTCTAATCAAACCTATCAAGAGTTTGAGATCGTTTGGAGCGATTCATTAAACATCTGAATTTATGTTAACATAATTTGTTTATGGTAAAATAAAGGTTTTTCTTGACTTTTAATCTGTATATATTATACGTAGTATTTTTGTTCTATATATTCAAGTTTAAAGACAAATTTATCTTTAAAATACGAAATCGTTTCTTCAAACGCAATTCTCTTGGTGATATACGCATTAGCATCTATTTTTTTGGATGACAATGCTGCCATTACTGTATTAAAATCTTCTTTTGTCGTATTTCTGCTCGCAAATAAAGTAAGCTCTTTTGCTTGGAAATCAGGGTCAAAGAAAGCAATGTGTTCTTTTACAAGGCCCACATAGACTAATTTCCCCCCATGCGCTACCCATTTAAATGCCTCAGTCATTGAATTTTTGTTTCCTGTAGCATCAAACACAATGGTCGGCAGATCACCATTATTTAGACTTCTTAATACACATTCATTGTCCTCTGAAGGCAAGAATGTTTCATCTACATACGCCCAATCTTTGGAAAATCGAAGTCTTTCTTCATTCATATCCATTAAAATCGTTTTTGCACCTTTTTCTTTCGCAAATGCTGCGACGCCCAAACCAATCGGTTTCCAATTCGTTTAATCGCAATTTTCACGTCATCTCGCTTTATTAAAGTCGGATTCCTTACTTCCTCTAATGTCATCACACCAGGTTCACGACAAATAATTGTTTTCACTTTCCGTCATCCTTTCTATTGTATGTAACATACCCTCACGGCTCTGAAGGAGCAGTATTTCGTGAATTACACGACTACGCTCTTCTAAATAAGAAACGAGCTTTCCAATAAACCTTTGTAGAACTGCTCGTAAATCCTTCTCTGTTTGCGAGGTTTGCCAACATGAGTAGAACAACTGAAAATCATTGAAGTTATCCCGAATGGTATAGAATTTTTCTTCATTCATAAACTGTTCACCAACTTGAGCAACACGATAAAATTGAAACAATCCTGCTAAACTAAGCACAATTCCTTTTGGAAGCTTACCCTCTTTTTCAAAAAATGCCTTTAAACTGGGTAATAGCCTTGTCTTCCATTTAGCAATGCTATTCAAACTGATGTCGATTAATCGGTGATAAATAAAAGGATTTAAAAATCGATCGATGACACTATCAGCATATTGATGTGCTTCTGATCTTAATTCCGCCGGTAGATGAGGAATGATTTCATCCTCCATAGTAGAAAGAATCCATCTATGAACCACCTTGTTTTCCATCGCTTCTTTTACCGTTTGAAAACCGTTTAGTAGTCCCGCTACTGCAAGCATCGTATGGGGACCATTCAACAGCATGACTTTTAATTTGCGGTATGGCTCAACAGCTTCAAATTTCACATTTAGTCCTACTTGACGAAATGGTAGCTTCTCCGGTAAATCCAAGGGGCCTTCAATCATAAACAAAACGTTGTATCTTCACTCTTTACTCTTCCCTTCTCAATCTGCCATTTTAAACAATATGTAAAATGCTAAAAAAGGAGAGGATATACTTATCTAATTGAATAAATACAATCCTCCCTCTTTATACATCCATTCGTTACGCAGCTTTGACAATCGGTCGGACAAAACGAACGACAGCAAGAGAAGCAAAAATCGCTAACCCGCCTGCAAGTATAAATGCAGGTGTAAACGTTCCCGAAGTATCAACTAAAAACCCGGTTAGTGTCGGACCAATAATACCTGCTGTGTTAGCTAAAAAGTGCATAAACCCACCAACAGATCCTACATTATTTTGATCGACAACATCCTGGATAATTGCCCAGTAAATCGCACCTGTCAAGTATAAAAAGAATACGGAAAGAGCGACAAGTGTTACAGCGCTTACAGTGGTTGAAACGAGGCCAGCAAATCCGATACACATTGCAGATACAAACAAGCAAGAAACAAGAATCACTTTTCTTGAGAAAAGCACACCTTTGTTAGCAAATTTCTTCAGCACATAATCTGAAACAAAGCCTCCTGCTGCAAGACCAATAAAACCTAAAACCCAAGGAATAACAGTGATAATACTCATATCTTTCACACTTACACCACGTGCTTCTACTAGATAACTTGGAAACCAGGTTAAGAAGAAAAACAAAATATAGTTATAAGCAAAAAATGCGAATGCAGTAAACAATACTGTTTTTTGTTTCAAATAAAATGTTAGAGGTATTTTTTCTTTTGGTTGAGCCTCGATTTGAACAGCGGAGTTTTCATTCGGATTTTTCGCTGGTTTTTCTTTTACAAATTTCCACCAGAAAATAGCCCAAATTAAACCAATAGCCATAATCAAAATAAACGAAATTTTCCAACTATAGGCAATGGCGATAAACCCTACGATTGGTCCAGATATCGCTCCACCTAGTGGTGTACCACTATTTGTTAACCCGATTACCGATGCACGCTGATTAGCAGGAAACCAGTTGTTGACCATTTTATTAATCGTAGCTGACAAGGGACCTTCACCCATACCGAACAGAATTCGAATCACGATTAGACTTACAAATCCAACCGCTAAAGCGATAGCGCCACTAAAAAGGGACCAGACAATCATCGCTACAAATAACGTTAGTTTAGCACCATACTTGTCAGATGCAACGCCTCCTAGAAAATTAAAAATTGCATAACCGACAGAGAAACTACTGAAAATAATCCCCATTTGAGTAGCTGTGAGTGTTAAATCCTCCTGGATAAAAGGAGCTGCGATCGAAAGTGCAGAGCGATCTAAATAATTGATTACACCTGCTAAAAATAACAAAATAATGACGGGTAATTTATCTTTTGAAAACACACAATTTCCTCCTTTTTCTTCACCTTAACCATTTGAAAATTGTTCTTTAAATAAAGTAGGAAAACGCCTTCAATTGTAAGGAAACGAGATAAAACATTCTTTTCAGTTTATAAGTAAACCGGTTTAGTTTTAGGGTGAAAAAGGGAAATCCCTTTTTCACCCTTTTATTTTTTATAAACAAGAACTTCTAACTATAAGGGTGGGCGCAAAACGCTGTATCAATGGAAATTGCTCCTGTCCTTCTTCTTTTTTCATTTGTTGAAGTAATCGTTCAACTGCTTGTTGCGCCATTTCTGTTGTCGGTTGTGCAACCGTTGTTATAGGAGGTGTATAAAAACTAGCAAAAGGAACTTCATCGATTCCAATCACTGCGACATCCTCGGGTATCTGTTTGTTGTTTTCTTTCATAAATTTCAGCACTTCAATAAGCACAATATCATTTCCCGCCAAAATAGCTTGGGGAGGCGTTTTGCATTGAAACAATTCCGTGAGAGCAAGAGAAATTTGATCGGCATCCACTGTCTTAATGTAAGCTTCGTTTACTTCAATCCCGTGAGAATTCAGAGCATCTTTATATCCTTGAATTCTTTCCACACGCGGACTAATATTTCGAATGATGGACGTGGTCACAATGGCAATTCGATTGTATCCGTTTTGAACAAACTGATTTACGGCCAATTGAGCGGCCAAATGATTATCTAACATGACCGTTTCAATCTCTATATGTTCAATTGTTCTGTCCATGAAGACAATCGGGAACTCGTCTTGTTTCATCTGCTCGTATAAATCGATATTTCCCCCTGTGGGAAATATAATAATGCCATCCACCTGTTTTGCTCGCAACATTTCTATATATTTTCTTTCTTTTTCAGGTTGATCATCTGCGTTACAGACAATAATGTGAAAATCATGTTTATGAAAAAAATCTTCAATAGCACGTATAATATGCGTAGAAAACGTATGCAAAATATTTGCAACAACAACGCCAACAGTAAAGGTCGATTTCTGCTTTAAACTTCTTGCTACAATATTGGGTTGGTAGTTTAGCTCCTTAATCGTTGCTTCAATTTTTTTCCTCGTCTTCTCACTCATGTAATCGTATCGTTTGTTCAAAAACTGAGAGACCGTACTTTTCGACACATTTGCGTGTTTCGCTACATCTGATATTGTGATATTCTTCATCTTTTCATCCCATCTTTTGCTACTCATGTGAATTATTCATTCTACTAAAACAAGTTTCTCATTGCATGGATAAAGTAAAACGATTTAGTAAAACGATTTATATTAAGTGTAGCAAAATTATAACGTAGATGAAAACGCTTTACAATGATTTTTTTGAAAATTTGTTTTTAATCGTTTCTGCAACTTGATGGGCCTCTAGAATGGTTGGTATGGGCGCAAAGCCCATAACCGTAATACAATCAGCTTCAGCTTGAAACGCCTGCATAGCTTCAAACCTTCCTGTATCACAGATCTTCATATCTGTAACAATCGGTAAAAGAGGGTAGTTTTGTCGTACTTCACGTACAATGGCCATTCCATACTCTTTAATAATGCCTGTACCAATCTCTACTAAATCAACACATTCCCGTACTTCTTTAATCAGTTGAAAACAACGGGACCAGTCTAGGCGATCCAGGGCTAATTGTATTTTAATTTTTATTCACCTCGATGAAAAAGTCGTTAGGAATTTATACACCGGAATAAGCCATAAACCCTCCGTCTACTGGAACTGTAACACCTGTTACAAAGCCAGAATATTCATTATCCACAAGCCATAGTAATGTCCCAAGTAAATCTTTTGGTTGACCAAATCGCTTCATTGGAGTACCTGCTAAAATTTTTTGTGATCGAGCTGTATAATTACCATCTTCATCAAGTAACAAATTTCGATTTTGTGTTGTCAAAAAGAAACCTGGAGCGATGGCATTCACGCGCAAACCTGTTTCGGCAAAATGAACAGCCATCCACATTGTAAAGTTATTAATAGCGGATTTTGCCGCACTGTAGGCAGGAACCTTAGTCATAGGTGCGTAAGCACTCATAGATGAAATATTCACAATGACCGGTGACTCTGCCTTTAACAGCTCAGAACCGAACACCTGACTTGCCAAAAACGAACCCGTGAAATTGCTATCAAAAACGTGTAAAAATCCTTGCTCTTCTAGATCAAAAAAGGATTTTCCTGGAGATTCTTCATCATAAATTTCTGAGTCAGTAATAGCAGTCGGATGATTACCTCCCGCGCCATTAATTAGTATATTTACGTGACCAAATGCAGCAATAACTTCTTCCTTTGCTTCTTCAAGGGATTTTCGGCTTAATACATCTGTTGAAATCGAAATGGCTACTCCACCATTTTCTTGAATTTCATCGGCAATTTTTTGTCCTTTTTCAGCAGTGCGATTTAATATCGCTACTTTAACCCCATGCCTTGCTAATTCTCTCGCCATCTGGGAACACAGTACACCGCTACCTCCCGTGATCACAGCTACTCTATTTTTTAAGTTTTCGTGTAATGGTATCATACAGATTGACCTTTCTGTTTTGTCTCATATGCATCCCACAGACCAAGTAAATACATAATCCCCAATGCTCTGTCATAAAGACCATAGCCGGGACGACATACTTCTCCCCAAATATGGCGACCATGGTCAGGTCTAACATACCCAGCATAATTTTGGTTGTGCAATGCTTCGACAACACCTTTTATATCAATAGACCCGTCTTGTGTGTAGTGAGATGTTTCAACAAAATCTCCATTCTCATAAATCTTCACATTCCGAATATGTGAAAAAGGTGCACGAGATGCGTATTTTTCTGCTATTTGAACCATATCATTAGCAGGATTCGCCCCCATTGAACCTGTGCACATTGTGATTCCATTAGACGGGGAATCTGAAATAGCAAACAATCGTTCATAGCTTGCTGCTCCTGTAATAATCCGTGGCAGTCCAAAGATGGACCATGGTGGATCATCAGGATGGATCGCCATTTGCACGCCACATTCCTCTGCAACCGGCAAAATTTCTTTCAAGAAAATACCTAGATTGGTCCATAGTTGTTCTTCATCAATTGCTTTGTAGGCCTCAAACAATTCAGAAATACGAGCCATCTTTTCAGGCTCCCATCCTGGTAGTGTTAAATCCGAAGCTTCCGAAACGGTTCGAATTAATTCTTGCGGGTCTAAATTATCTACTTTCGCTTTTTCATAAAATAAAGCGGTTGAGCCATCTTCTAATGGATGAAACATTTCTGTCCGTGTCCAATCAAAAATTGGCATGAAATTATAACAAATGACTTTTACACCCGCCTCTGCAAGGTTTCGAATCGTTTGTTTATAATTTTCAATATACTTCATCCGATCTTCATTTCCCAATTTAATGGATTCATGAACGTTTACACTCTCGACTACGTCTGTATGAAAGCCAAAGGATTGGATGTAATTTACTTCCTCTTGAATTTCATCCTTTTCCCAAACCTCACCAACAGGCTTTTGATGCAAAGCCCAGACGATTCCTTTAGTTCCCGGAATTTGCTTCACTTGTTCTAAAGACACCGTGTCATTATCTCGACCATACCAACGAAAAGTTATATTCATATTGCACCTCCACTATTCCACACTTTTTTGCATGTATGTTTGACTAAGGGTGACAACTGCTTCATATCCGCCCTTTCGATATGCTTTATTCAAGTCACTACCTATGCCCACTGCAACTGCACCAGCTTGTATCCATTCCTTCATATTACCCAGATGGATTCCACCTGTCGGCATGATTTGAACGTTTGGAAGAGGTCCATTTATGGAACGGATGAAGGAAGGTTCAAAGTTATTCGCAGGGAATAACTTCAATACATCACATCCAGATTCAAGTGCCTTCACCATCTCATTAATTGTCATACATCCTGGTAAATAAGGTACACTATAACGATTGCAAAGGATCGCAATCTCTTTATTAAAATGAGGACTGACGATAAATTGTGCTCCTGCCAAAAGAGCATGTCTAGCTGTTTCAGGGTCCAAAACCGAACCTGCACCTAACAAAGCGTTTGACTGTTCTAGTGCATGAAAAACATCTGTAGCGTTAGGTGTGGTATACGTTATTTCAATCGCTTGAATACCACCTTCTACTGCAGCTTTTGACAACTGAATGGCTTCCTCTGCATTCTCACCTCTTATTACGGCAACTACTTTCGATTCTGTTAATTTCTGCAAAACTGTATATTTATTGTTCAACGTTCTGCCTCCTCAATCGAATACAATTAATGCTTTTCGTACTTTGTCAGGGTACTTCTCCACAAAATCAAACGCATCTTGAACTTTCTCCAAAGGAAATGTGTGTGTAACCAACCCATTGTGTGTCAACTTTCTTCCATTCAATAAACTGACTACCTTCGGAAATTGGTTGGTTTGTAAACGAGACCCTACAATAGTTACTTCTTTTTTTGTAATAGGGAGCTGTGAGATCGGGGCAGGTCGCTCATCAAATCCTAATACGACAACAGTTCCAGCCGGAGAAACAACGTCTACCGAAAGTTCAAATGTCATGGGTAGGCAAACCGCATCAATGACAACATTCACACCTTCCCCTTTTGTCCGCTGGGTCACAGTCTCTCGAATATTTTCACGTGATGCATTAATAACAATATCTGCTCCGTTTTCTTTTGCAAAAAATAAACGCTCATCATTTAAATCCGTAATCATAACGGTTGCACCTTGTAGCTTCGCCATTTTCAGAATACAAATTCCAATTGGGCCGGCTCCCTGAATCAAGACCGTATCACCCTTTTCCACTTGTCCTCTCCAAACGGCTTGAGCACCAATCGTATAAGGCTCAGCTAACACAATTTCATCCCATGGTAAGCTCGAATCAACAACGTGTATTTGTTTCTCAGGCAGTACAAACCATTCGCGCATTCCACCATCTTCATGAACTCCAAAAACCGATAAGGATGCGCAAACATTGGGTCGTCCTTTTCTACATGCGTAACATGTGCCACAGTAGCGAATAGGCTCTACCACCACATGGTCGCCCACTTGAATTGTTTTAACATCATCCCCTACTTCAACGACTTCGCCCGCTACTTCATGCCCTGCCACTCTCGGCAATGTTGCTAATGGATTCGTCCCATGATAAATATGCATATCTGAACCACAAATACCAACGCGTTTGACCTTAACTAAAACATCTGTCGTATTTTCGACCCTTGGTTTTTCAACTTCTTGTATAAGAAGTTCATGTGCTTTTTGTACTTGAACTGCTCTCATCTTTACACCTACTTTGTCAAAAATTCATATACATTCAGCGCAATTGAAATACCTTCTAAAGTCCCCTATTCCAGGTTTGCGTGCTGTTTTTTCAATGAATCGTTCGTTTGATTCTTCGATAAACTATCAATAATTGCTGCATCTAACAACAAATGAGCAGCTTGATCAAATTGATTACCTAGTGGTTGAATTGTTGAAGGCTCTCCTTCCAATCGATATTTGGTAGCCGCTGGAACGTGTAAAATTGCTGAACACCAGGTAAAATGCTTAACCTTTGTATTTGTCGTCACAACACAAACCAATGCACCTGTACTTGAAGCGGATTGCCCAATTTGTTTAATCATTGGTGTTTGGCCAGATCCTGATAAGATAATCAGCACATCACCTACTCCTATTGCGGGAGTCGTCGTTTCTCCGATAACGAATACAGTCTTGCCACTATGCATTAATCGCATTGCTATCATTTTCGCGACTAATCCTGAGCGACCTTCCCCTGCGAAGAAAAAGCGCGATTCCCGCTTCAAGAGCGAAACAAAAAATTCATATTCTCGATTACAGCAGCCTTTTAATACCGAATTGACTTCGTCCAGTATAAATTGAATGGTTGACACTGTTTCCACCGCCTTATCTTTCAATAACCGATTCCTGACGAATAAAAGACATCACCTCTTCTAAATAGGGTAAACCTTCATTATCTCCAGAAACAGTTGTCACCATAGCGCCAACACCGTTCGCAAAAACCAATCGTTCTTCACAAGAATAACCGTTTAATAATGCATAAATGTATCCGGCGTCAAAGCCATCTCCTGCCCCTACCGTATCGATAGGTACGACAGAAAACGCTTCTTTTTCATACCACATTCCATTCGTATACAACTTCGATCCGTTTTCACCATCTTTGATAACTAATTGATCAATTGCGTATTTTTTCGCAAATGAAGCAAGTGCCTCATCATGGTCATCTCCCAAAATTAATCGAATCTCTTCTCTTCCTGTGAGTAAAAGATCAACAGAAGAAAAAAGAGCAAAATAGGCTTTTCGTGCCTCTTCGATGGTCCACAATTTCAAGCGTATATTTGGATCAAACGAAACTATAATTCCTTTTCTTTTTGCAACCTCAATCACACGCTTCGCAATCAAAATATTTTTTGGATCGATTGCCAAATAAACGCCTGTAATATGAACAAGGTCAATTCCTTCAAACATAGAGTCCTTAATATCTTCGGGCTCCATAGTCAAAATTGGCGATTGATAACGGTAATAAAACGTTTTTCCCGAGCCGTCCTCCCGAATTTCTTTAAAGTTTAATGAAGTAGGGTACCCATCAACAAAATGAACATCGCTCATATCAATACCTTCTCCACGAGCAAAATGGTCGATGACACGACCAAACTCATCTTTTCCTAAGCGGCTCACCCATTTCGTTCGCAAACCTAAGCGAGCACAGCCAATGGCAAAATTCAATTCAGCTCCGCCCACTTTTCTTTCAAAATTCGAAACAAACCTTAGTGGGCCTGTCACCGATGGATTCATCGTAATCATTGCGTCCCCCAAAGTGAACACACCAAAGTTCGATGTCATCTTCTTTCCTCCTAACACCCTCTACCACCATTCAAAAAACATTTCATTCTAGTAAATTAAAAATTCCAATCTTTTAACTAAATCGGTTTAGTGAACCGGTTTAGTGAAATTTTAATTGAAACCCCTTTCAAAGTCAACAGAAAAATCACAAAAATTCTGTTGACTTTGAATTGGCTATGAAAAATAGCACATACTCAGTCATAATATATACATCTGATTTGATACATCGACACATTTTGTGGTGGGAGGGAGCTGCCGGAAAAAGACACGTTTACCTTTCTTCTGCTGGAGCGCAGGGCGCATCCAACCTCTTCTTTTTCTGAATCGCCTCCTTCCAACCACGCTACCCTGTCAAAATATCAAGTGTAATTTATATAGTTTCCCGTACTCCAGCATGTGGATTATCCAATGCTATCGTCTTTTCCATATTTTCTTGTTGGTTGAAAAATGTTTGAGGCTGACCTAAAAAGTTGTTTGGTCTGAAATGGAATACAACATATAGGATGCTTACTGTTTTCTATGCGTATATACGGTATCGAAGAAGGGTGCCCCATCAATTTTAGGGCACCCTCATTTCATCTATAGGTTAATTCATTTCGCCTCCACCACTGACGGGCAAATAACTTCCTGTTAGGTAAGCACTATCATCACTGGCATAAAAAGCAATGGCTTTTGCAATATCCTTAGGTTGTCCAATTCGACCAAGTGGGAGAAAAGCCGCTTGTTGTTGTTTAAATCCTTCAGGTATAGAAGCTGTCGCATCTGTCTCTACTAATCCTGGAGAGACGACATTTGCTGTAATGCCTTGACTCCCTAGCTCTTGGGCAATATATCTGACAAAACTATTTAGAGCTCCTTTTGATGTGCCATGTGAAATGAAATTAGGTCCCGGATGATTACTTAAACCGCTAGATACATAGACAAGCTTTCCATAATTCTGCTTCTTCATATAAGGCAGTACAACCTTTGTAGACACGAAAGCAGCCTGAAGTTCATCATTCGTTTTCTGAATAAATTCATCCCATGACATATCCTCAAATGACTTCTTCACAAAGCTCATACCGGCATTATGAACGAGGATGTCTACGGTTCCATATGTTTTTACGGTCTCTTCCACGAGGTTATTCATTTGCTCCACATTTCTGGCATCTGCTTGTATAGCTATCGCTTCTCCGTCTTTTTCCTTGATCGATGCCACCACTTCTTCTGCTGCTGTTGCATTCCTTGCATAATTTACAACTACCTTTGCTCCGCGCCCAGCCAATGTTTTTGCCGTAGCAGCACCAATCCCTCGACTTGCTCCTGTTACGATTGCTACTTTTCCATTCATCCTTTTTTCACTCCTTTTGTTTTTTTATTCATGTTCCTGTCTACGTTGTTTGTTCCTATTGTTTATATTTATGAACTTAATAGAAACACCATAAAGTTAATGTTCTATTCGACATACGAGAAATGAATTAAGTTGAACAAGAGAAGGTTAAAAGTTCATCACTTAACCTACATAATTCTCTTACTTTTTTCTCCTCTAAAGGAACAAATCCAATCTTCGATAAATCGTTTTGTAATTCGCTGGGCAAGCTGTCAAAATATTGTTCAAAAGATAGCCCATTTGATGTTTCAAAATAAAGCCATAAAGCTTCTCCATACATTTGCCAAAGTAAATTGAGACCTTCATTATTGTTAAGTAATCGCTGGGCTTTCCTTTCACATAAAGTATTGTGAATATCACATAGACCAATACATGAATGCCCTTGCTTCCTCAGATACTTGCGTAATCGGTTAAGTATTATAGGCACTTCTGATAAATCTTCTATTATAGAAAAAGGAGATACACGTTTAAATTCCTCAAAGTGCACTTTAAGGTTTTGAATTCGAGGAAGTAAAAGCCCGGTTGAAAGTGAATTATGCTCAAGAAATAAATATAAAAACCCAGCCTCTGCCCAAGCCCCCATAGAAGCGTGAGTTGCGGAATACAATTTATGTTGTTTTAAGTAATCAACAGCATATATTGTTCTTTCTTTAACTATTTCTGAAACTTGTTCAATCATCTTTTTTTTACCGTTTTCAGATCCAAAATAATCAGTAGCCCATTGTTTACTCTTACTAAATTTATCCTCTTTATCTTTAATAATAGTAGCTTCATTTAAAAATCGGTAGTCCCACGGAGAATCTTCAATCATATGTTGATTTGGTAACTCATCTGTATGTAATGTTTCTAATTGAATAATTTCACCATTATAAATAACATCAGATTTGCTTGAGCTTAAATTAGTGTTTGTGTAAATAGTTAAGTCCACATCACTATACTTGTCAGCTTCACCTCTTCCTACTGAACCCCCAACAAAAGCATAAATGACATCTATGTTAGACTCTCTAATAAAATCTTTAGCAATCCGAAGCAAATTCTCACTCTTATCCCGCATTATTCTCCTCCGATATTCTGTCATAAATATATACTTTCTCTAATTCCATAAGGAAATCCTTGTTCAACAACCTGGAGTAATAAACCGAACCATGAAAAAGCCGATTTTCTTTAAACAGAAAATCGGCTTTTCGATGCTTTTGTAATTGCTCTAGCACCTTTGAGTACGTCTAAAATGCTTAAGACGATAAACCAATGACCAGAATTGTTTACATAAGGTGTCCTAATAAAGGACCACGCATTCAATTATCATGGCCTTTGTCATGATAATCAGCTACTTTGTTTTATGGTTAACAATAATCTTTTTGCTAACAAGTACCATGAGTATCGCCAATATTAGAAAATATATAGGCATCGTTACTAATGAACCGTTATGAAGGTAACTCATGCCACTAGTGATAAGACTAACTACAACATAGTAACCTAGTCCAAAAATGGCACCTGCGGTACCGAGTACATCGCTATAATGAACGAGCGCTAAACTTAGGCAGTTTGGAATAGCAATACCAATCCCCAGCAGAAGTGTAAAGATAAAGGCTACCATTAAAGACAAAGAGATAACGGACGGGTTCACTCCATAAAGTGTGAAACTAGTGAGACACACTGCTCCCAGCGTCGTTACCATAGAGCCAATAAGGATGATTTTCTCTGCTGGAAATTTAGTTAAAAGTCTTTTCGATAGCATCGCACCAAGTATAGAAGACAATGCTACGAAAACACCAAAAAAACCAAACACACCAGGTGCCATATGGAAAAATTCAATGAAAATAAATGGGGCTTCAGCATAGTAACTAAACAATATGCCATTTGTTGCCCCAATTAAAAAACCAAAGGCCCATATCCTAATGTCAAAAACCAGGCGTTTGGCTACAGAGAGTGTATTAATATTCGAAGGTGTAGACACTCTTGTTTCAGGCAGAGAAACAAACGTGTACATAAAAATTGCCACACTTATCACAACGAGAGTGAAGAAAACAGCCTTAAATCCAAGCGATTGATCTACCCAGCCTCCAATTAAGGGCCCGATTGCCGGAGTAAAGGCAAGAGCGGCTGAAATTTGGGCAAACACAGCATGACGCTTGGTGCCGTCAATACTCTCCCTTAAAATGGTCTGTGTAACCACAGAACCGGTACTAGCACCAAAAGCCTGAATGAATCGGCTTAATAATAACCATTCAACCGAATCTGACAGGTAACAACCAAGGCATCCTATACCATAAACTAATATTCCCCATAGCATTGCAGGACGCCGTCCTATAGAATCAGATAGCCTTCCCCAGCAAAAAACGCCAAAAGCGAAACCAAGAAAGTAAATACTAAGTGTCAGTTGGACCATGTTGCTACTTGCATGGAGATTATTGGTTATATCGGGTAAAGAAGGTGTATAAATCGTTTCACTAATTTGCGGGAAACCCACAAGGATAATTAACAGAAACAATGATGGTGTTGAGATTTTTCTTTCCACAGTTAATGCCCCCTATAATCTGAAAATCTCAATTAGCTTATAAAGAAATTACGGAATAGGGGGTTTACATTTGATCAGTCTAGCAAATGAGAGCATCTTTTTCACCTTTACATTTATAGGGGGATATATACCAAACATTATAGCAAAAATAAGAACGCTCTCCAAAACAGAAAATCTGACTTAAAATAAATAGTCTCTGGGCCCCCTTCGTCTAAATTTTCAACAAATCCACTGCGAATAAATCCATTTGATTCAAATACTTTTTTGCACACTTGTATTAAGTTGATCGGTTGAAGAGAATATTTTTTAGTTGATGATATGTTTTCAAAATACTCCATCAAGGATGTTGCATATCTTTTTCTTCTTTACTATGGTGATACCATTATTAAAGAAATAAAAGTAAGCTTATAACTTATTTTTACACATATCTTAGCTAAACTCCTATACATGGTTCCCGTTGCCTTGTTTTTGGGATCTAACCACAAATCTTGCCAAATTTACCGCCTTGATGACACCCACAACTAATAAGAGCAAGGAAAAGATTAAAAGAAAATGGGTGATACCTGGTAGAAACACCAGAGCTACAGGCCAGGGAACAAGGAACTTGGGAATGCCTACTAAGATACCCAAAGGAACCAATATGTTAAGCAACAAAAGCAAGGTGATACTGATTATGGAACCCAGTCTCGTTACTTTGTATTTATTTCTCCATTTAAACAAGCTGCGGAGTGACAGAATATACAAAGCAACAAGAATCAAAAGGATCAAATCAACAATTAAGTAAGTCGCTTTGAAGTTAGGCAGTTCATCTACCGATGGTTCACCCCCGTGCAGCACTTCTTTGATCCCTAATACAATTTGATCATAGCTAACCATGTAATCTATGGAGTTAAACAGCAAGACAACACCATACTCGCCGTCCATCATTAGATAAGAGGAAGAGTTCTCCGTTGCACCACTGTGCTCAATTATATTGCCTTTAATGCCCCACCCCATACCATAAAATGTATCATCACCGGTAGAAACAGCAGGCTTATGCATTTGATTGACACTTGCTTCAGACAAAACCACACGATTACTAAAACGCCCGCCATTCATCTGGGCGATCAGATAATTGGACATATCTTCTGCACTCGATATCAAACTGCCATCCGGAACTCCTCCTGTATGGCTCAATTGTTTGGTGGGAACGACAAAGCCAAAAATAGTCTGATGACCTGTCGCCAAACCATATCCCTTAGCTTCTTCAACATAAGCTGTACTATGCCTCATGTTTAAAGGCTTAAATATGTGTTCCCTGACATAATCGCCATAAGGCTGCTGTGAAGCCTTTTGAATAATTCCGCCTAAAATATCATAGTTCAGGTTTGAATATTGGTACATAGATCCAACGGGTTGAGCAAGTGGAACACTTTTCATCCTACGGATAAAATCATCGATAGGGATATCATCTGACACGAGTGTAGCTCTTCCTTCATACGTAGAAATTCCACTCGTTTGATGAAGCAGGTCCTTGACTGTAATCTTGGCAGAGGCTTCTTCATCCGCTAAACGAAACCACGGTAAATAAGTCTGTACAGGCGCATCAAGTTTAACTTTCCCTTCATCAACTAACTGCATGGTTGCCAATGCAGTGATTGATTTAGATGTAGAACCGAGCACAAAAGGAGTTTGTGGCGTGACCGGCGCCTGTTCGGGACCCGCCACCCCATAACCTTTCAAATAAATGAGCTTATCTCCTTTTACGATTCCTATAGAAGCTCCAGGAATCCCAAGACGTTCCATGGCCTTCTCCATATACTGATCTACCTTGGATCCGTTGAAAACCGGCTTCGCACTAGCTTCCGTTCCTAAAAAAATATGAAAAAAAAACATTACCGACATCAGGATTACATTGATTTTATTTCTTCTCTTTTTAACTGTTGTTCTATTTAAGCTCATGTTTGGTGTTCCCCTTCGATTAGTAATGAAGAATCGTCCGGCTGCCAAAGCTGGCGTTAGACAGAATTAATTGTTTGTTACCCTCCTTCACATAAAAATGTGATTGATCCGTTGTGTGTTCCACCATCATATTATTCTGTTGCTCCCTAAGTTCAAGCTGTTCTGCAATTCCGTCGAAGTAGCCATCGTTGATGTAACCTCACAGTGATTACTAATGACAGTATAAAGCCCGAATTTGTCCTCAATTTGAACTGAAGATTACAATTCGGGCTCTTCCTAATGTATGGGAAGCGTAATAGAAAAGGTGATTCTAGTTCCAAGTTTGCTTCTTTACGGCACATCTTTATAAGTAGTTAAACTTATCATTCTTGTCCTTTTCCATACCCATTACTCATTCTAGCGAAGGATACTTTCCTGCATCTGTCTACACTCTTACATTAATCTTACATTGGAGGAATAGCTCTGGAGGATTCTTTTGTATTTGTATTTTTCAATGTATGATCCGGCTTTTCATTTTTATTTTGATTTTCTGTATTGGAAGAATTTTGTTGTGTTCCTGTTTGTTTAGATGATACTTTTTCTTTCTCAGTATCAGACTTATCATCTATAGGAGCACATCCACTAAATAGAATGACAATCGCTATCCCAATAACTAAACATCCAATTGAAATGGCACATTCCAGATTTCCTGCAGAAAACCCAGTGCATGGAGAACCTTGTATTATTCCGCGATACAAACATATAAAACATAAATAACACACCTGTTGATTGTTCCGAGAGGAAAAGGCCATCTCAACGGGACACAAACAAAGCTTTTCGTCTTCCTCTTCGCGTCTACCCAGATGTTTTGCTGTCCCGCCTGACTGGGGCAAAAAGCGGCCTCTATGCTTCCGTGCGGGAGACTTACCGATGCCCGTTTGGGGTACGGTGTGGGTTTACTCGAAGAAAGAGCAAACAAGCAATAGAAATAATAATAGGCACAATAAGATAAGAAAAAGCGAAAGGGGCAATTAAAATACAGCAGGATACTGAAAGTAATGCAGAAAATCTTCCAATACGGTCATACCATAAAAGTTTTAAACATGCCAAGGAAGCAATAATATACACAAAAATACCCAAGGTGGTTGGAATAAGAATAAGTTCATCTACTGGAACTTTGAATACATAACTAGCTAAAATCGTTAAAGCATTAGAGAAAAACAAGAAAAATGTTGCTCGGTATGGGACATGGTGATTACTCATTTTGTTAAACCACAGAGGAAATTTCCCCTCTTTTGCCAGAGCATATCCCAACCGGGAAGAGCTAGCAAGGAAAACATTAAGCGTCCCTAAACAAACAACACAGGAAACAATGGCTGTGGCTACACCAGCATTCAACCCTAACGTCTTATTCATAAGAACAGCAAGAGGAGCTACATCTCCAGTATTTCCATATGTATGGGTACCCACTGTAACGATCGATAAAAGTGTATATATAATACCGATAAGTAGTACACTTACCCAGGTACTGCGCATTACATCACGCTCAGGGTTTTTAAATTCAGGAACAAGATGTGTAATACTTTCCCAACCAAAAAATGCCCAAAATATCAACACACAAGACTGTCCGATTCCAGTCAACCCAAAAGGGGCAAAAGGTAAAAAATTATTACGGTCTATTTCAGGAAATGCAAAGAAAATTGTTACTATAAGGAGAATCAGTACTCCACCGCTTAACCAAAGAGAAAATAGTCCACTTGTTTTTATTCCCTTTATATTTATAATGAAGGCTACAAATAGAAAAAGGAGACCAATTAAATAGAGATATATTTCTGACAGATGAAATATATGCACTATATATCCCGCACCTGTTATTCCTACAACCGCTTGCCCAGTAGCCACCCAAGCAAAAAAGAACCACCCTACGATTGCGCTCCATTTATAACCAAAAGCCTTCTGGACGATGGTGGAAACCCCGCCAAAATCCTTGTATTTTAAGGCAAGTCTCGCAAAAGTATAAGCCAAAGGGATACTTAATAATGATAAAATTATCCAGGATAGAATGGATGAAGGCCCCGCAACAGTAGCAGTATATCCAGGAAGAATAAGAATACCAGAGCCAAGGACTGCCCCCATATACAGTGCAACACCCTGGCTAAATGTTATGGATCGTAAATGCATATAAAAACCTCTCTTTCCTTAACTGATGTATTTTTCAAAGAGACAGCCTGTTAGTTCATGGTACCTCCTATCTTTTTTTTCTAGGGATAGTATATCTGGATTAAGAAAATTACATAAGGTTTTTAGAATGAAAGAGCAAGAATACAAAAGTCAATAAAAGAAATTTTATAATAAAACAGAGCGAGCCAACTCCGTACCCATCAAGCTATGTATGATGGGTACGGAGTTGGCTCTTTTAGGTAATTAAATCTATCAGATATTTCGTATTCAAAGGCAGAAAAGGGCTATTTTCCCATATAAGTGATATGGAACTTTCTATATATATATCTTCTATCTCTAACGCCTTAATATGGGGAGATTTGATTAATTCAAACATGTCTACCGGCATCATAGTAACACCCACATTGCTAGAAAGAAGATTTGATATAGTTAACAGTTCTGAACCTGTACAAATGGTTCGAGGTTTAAAGCCGGCCTTTTTACATGCGTTATTAACTAGCTGATAAAGCGCAGGTGATTGTATAGGATCATAATGCAGAAAAAAATCCTTACTTATTTCTTTTAGCTTAACTTTTTCTCTTACGGCAAGATGATGTTCGGAAGAAACAACCAATTTTATAGGAAACTTCTTAAATTCCATATATTGAATTTCCTCTTTTGAGACAACATGAAAATCTATAGGTGTTCTAATAAAACCAATATGATATTCTTTGTTTTTTATTAACTCGATAACATGAGCAGATGTCGTTTCTTTAATGCTAAACTCCATATCCGGTAAGCTATTATAAAGGTTTCTCAATACCTTTGGTAGATAAAAGCAAGCTGCTGAAGGAATAGTGGCTATCTTCATGACTGTTGGTAAAGTTTTTGCTTCCATGATACTTGTAACTGTATTCTCGATTTGTTCAAATGAAAGGGCCAGCTTTTCAAACAGGTACTCTCCTTCTTCTGTAAGATTCACTTTTCGTGTTGTTCGATGAAGCAGCTTCACCTGAAGTTGTTCTTCTAGCAAATGGATTTGTTGACTTAAGGCAGGTTGAGAAACATGTAGATTTTTTGAAGCTTGAGTAAAATTCAGGGTTTTTGCAATCTCTATAAAATAGCGAAGAGAAAGTAAGTTCATAAGACCTCCATTATCAGCACAGAGTAATTAATAATTTTATCTTATAATTATATAATAATTTATTATTTTACTGAATCATTGAAATAATGCTAAAATTCCTTATGCAGTTAAGATAAATTTTCGATTGGAGGAATAGTAATGTCTTTTCAGCAACAAATTCTTGTCAACGACACATTCTACCCTAATAAAGAATCCGCTTTTATTCACGTTGAGGATCGAGGCTATCAATTCGGTGATGGGGTGTATGAAGTAATTCGTGTTTATAATGGGAGAGTATTTAAATCTTTTGAGCATATCCAACGACTGTATCGAAGTGCGAATGAAATTTCACTTTCGATTCCTTTCTCACAGAATGATATGATGAGCCGCTTAGAGGAGCTTGTCAACCGAAGCGGGTTGGGGACGGGGAACATTTATCTTCAAATCTCCCGCGGAGCAGCACCTCGTACGCATGCCTTTCCTTCTACTGTAGAGTCTGTATTTGTAGCTTATTGTAATGTTAAAGAAAGACCTGAAGAAATGTTAAGCAATGGAATTAAAACAATTACAACAGAAGATATTCGCTGGCTTCGCTGTGACATTAAAAGTTTAAACCTGCTGGGAGCTGTTCTAGCCAATCAACAAGCACATGCTAGTGATTGCTATGAAGCCATTCTCCATCGAGATGGAATAGTTACAGAATGCAGTGCTTCCAATCTATTTATTGTAAAAGAAGGGACTATTTTTACCCACCCTGCCAATTTTTTTATTTTAAATGGAATTACGCGTCAGTTGATCTTAGAATTGGCTGTAAAAAACGGGATAAAAATAATTGAACGTCCATTTACCCTCGAAGAGCTATTTAATGCTGAGGAAGTATTTGCATCTAGTACGACTATCGAGGTCATGCCTGTTATTCAAATCGATAATACAATCATAGGAAAAGGAAAACCTGGCCAGTTGACAAAAAAACTCCAGGAATTATTCTCACAAGCTATTTCTTCCTCTTTGTATTAAGTACGAAAGAGGAAGGAATTATCTAATACTTTATATGATTTGTGATGTGGCTATTACTAAATTATGCAGAGAGGATAACTTATGAAAAAATTTATTGCTTTTCAAATTTTAATTGCATTGTTTATTGGAGCCCTTATTGGGCACTTTTTCCCTGAACTTGGGAAAGGTTTAAAACCAATTGGGGACGCTTTTATTCATCTTATTAAAATGATTGTTGTACCTATTGTTTTTACTACCATTGTTATCGGGTCATCGGGTAGCGGGAATATGAAAAAAATGGGTTCATTAGGACTTAAAACGATTATTTGGTTTGAATTTATTACCACTCTGATTCTAGCTATTGGTCTTTTGCTTGCTAACAGTTTAAAGCCTGGTGCCGGACTTGATTTGTCTCATCTTGTCCAAAAAGATATTACAAAATTAAATGACAGCGTTTCCAAAGTTGTCGATTTTAAAACGATGCTTGTTAACATCATTCCAAGCAACATTGTTGATGCAATGGCAAAAAGTGATTTATTAGCTGTCATATTCTTCGCTATTTTATTTGGTGCAGCTGCTGGAGCAATCGGCAAAGCGTCAGAGCCAGCAATGAAGTTTATGGAGTCAGTTGCAAATATTATGTTTAAACTGACACAAATGGTCATGATAACCGCACCTATCGGTGTGCTCGCTCTAATGGCAGCCTCTGTAGGTCAGTATGGTATCACCCTCTTAATCCCTATGGCAAAATTGATCGGTGTTGTGTATCTTGGACTTGCTATAGTTATTTTTGGTCTGTTTCCATTGATTGCCTGGTTCTTTAAAATTTCGTACTTTACTGTGTTTCGAATGGTGTGGGATTTGTTCCTTATCGCTTTTTCTACAACAAGCACGGAAACGATTCTGCCTCAGTTAATGGAGAGAATGGAAGCTTACGGTTGTTCGAAACGTGTTGTTTCATTCGTTATTCCGTCTGGACTATCACTGAATTGTGATGGTTCGACATTGTACCTTTCTGTTTGTTCTATTTTTTTAGCACAAGCCTTTGGTATCCCAATGGATTTTGGACAACAGTTGATTTTAATGGGAGTTCTTGTTGCAACATCAAAAGGAATTGCTGCTGTTCCATCTGGTTCACTGGTTGTACTCTTAGCCACCGCCACAGCAGTAGGCCTTCCTGCTGAAGGTGTCGCCATTATCGCAGGTATTGATCGTGTGCTAGATATGGCACGTACTGCTTGTAATACACCTGGACACGCTCTTGCTTGTATTGTTGTTTCGAAATGGGAAAAGGAGTTCCGTCAGAAAGATTGGATTAAACATAAACCCGAACAGCGGGCATTAGAGCAGGCGTAAGATAAAGGAAGAGAACGTGCATGCTCAAAGTGTGGAGAAAACCATCGTTTTCCCACACTTTTTTCCATATCATGCTTAAAACCTTACTTACTATCATCTTGTTCTTCAAACCGAACGATAACCTCAGTTCCTTTGTTTGGGTTACTATTGACGACAATATTTCCCTGATGAGCTTTAATGAGTTGACGGGAAATAGCCATCCCCAAGCCTGTTCCTTTGTATATTTGATTTGTATCTGTTCCTCTAAAATAACGCTCAAACAAACGTAATTTTGTTTCTTCATCTATACCGATCCCATTATCACGAATAACGATTTGAAACCCATGATTAGGTAAGCGTTCTACAATTACTTGAATATATGTGTTTTCAGGATTATGGTTTACTGCATTAGCAAGTAAATTATCAATAGCTCTTAACAACCACTTTCGATCAAATGAATAATAAATTGTTTGAACATCTGATTTGAAGGTAATATTATGTTTTTTTCCATAAGGGGTGTTAGCCATATCAATCACAGCTTCACGGACAAATTCGATAATATCTCCTCTTTCACAATGTAAAGGAAGAGCATCGTTTTTCAAACGAAAGGTTAGATTAAAGTCTTCTATTAAGCCTTCCATGTAAATGGAGCGTTCCTGAATGATGGCCGCAAATCTCCGAACTTCCTGCTCATTCCAGTGATATTGCTGTGATGCAAGCATATCTGCATAACCTTTCACTGCCGAAAGCGGAGTTTTGATATCGTGAGAAATTCCAGTCATCCATTCTTCTCTTGTTTTCTCCAGCCGTTCTCTTTCCTCTTTGCTCTTTTTTAAAGTATCTGTGAGCTGGTTTAGTGCGTCAATAACTTCTTTATATATTCTATATGAGCGTTTTACTCTGCCATGCTTAGTCCGACTAAGAGGATTTCCTTTTCGATTTACCGGCTCCATATATAAACCCCTGGATAATGTTTGAACCCAGGATAATATATGAAGAATAGGTGCACCAAGTTGACTTCCGAAAAGAATAGCAACGAGAAAAACTGTAAAAATTATAGATGCCATCCAAAGATTATTTACTGTGTAGTTCCAAGGTGTAGTTTTATTCCAAGGCGCTCCAATGACCCAAGTTATTGTCTGTCCTGCTGCAGTATCATACCATGTTGATAAATAATAGCCTGTCTTGGCTGGAAAAACATAGTGTGAGACTAGTTCCCCAGGTGCATATCGGTTTGGTACGGACTGTGGTTGATTGTAACTATAGATTACTTTTCCTGTTTCATTTAATATTTGCAACCACATATTATTCTTTTGCAGGGAGTCTAATAATTGTGGGTTTACCTCTATTATTCCACTGTGGAATTTTGTGCTGGCCGCTATTTTTTGCACACTTGCTTTTTGAGCGACTTCTTTTGGCTTATCTTCAAATAATAATTCAAAAGTAAGCATTACGATAGTAAAAAGTGCAGCCCATATAAACAAAAGTAGTAACAGTCTTGATACGAAATTCCAGGCCAGTCGTCGTTTTATGTTCATTCTTCATTTTCCTTACAAGATGGGTTGATCAGCTTATATCCTAGTCCTCGTACTGTCACGAGATATTGTGGGTTACTGGGATCTGGTTCGATTTTTTCTCTTAGTCGGCGAATATGAACCATAACTGTACAATCTTCTCCAAAGGTTTCTTCCCACACTTGCTTGTACAATTGTTTTTTACTAATAATTTGATTCGGATGCTTACATAGGAAAACTAGCAACTTAAATTCTCGTGCAGGACAGCTTATTTGGCGTCCTTCAACTAGTAGTTCCCCAGATTCCTCGATCACCCGAAACCGTCCGTAATCAAATCCTTTTTTTTCGGGCTTATGTTGATGTATAAGTTTTTGCCTACGCAAATGTGCTTTAATACGTGCTACTACTTCCAAAGGATTAAAAGGTTTCGTAATGTAATCATCGCCACCAAATCCAAAGCCTGTTAACTTATCCAAATCAGTCGTTTTAGCAGTTAAAAATAATATAGGTACGTGTGTTTGCTTCCTGAGCTCTTGACAAAGGAGAAAGCCATCATAATCAGGTAGCATAACATCAAGGACAATAATATCTGGTTTCACCTCCTGACATACACCGATTGCCTCCTCTCCACTTTGGGCTGTATAAATGTTGTGAAATCGTTCTTTTTGTAATACTGTCTGCATCATCTCAAGAATATGGATATCATCATCAACGAGTAATATCTTTGTGCAAGTAATAAAACTTTCCATTATCGTGCTCCTTCTAAGTAATAAAAAAATCAATATGATTGTTTTCATTATAATTGACCTATCTCTAACAAAAAAAGCGATTCTAGCAAAGTTAAGCTAATGTTTAGGTAGTGTTTTGCCTTTATTTAATGATGTCCTGCTATCATTACTTACGAGGTGATAGATATGGAAAATTTTATAATTCAAACGGAGAATTTAACCAAAAGGTATAGAAAACAGACCTCGGTTAACAGATTAAATTTAGAAGTACGAAGAGGGGAAATATACGGTTTTTTGGGTCCAAACGGCGCTGGGAAAACGACAACAATTCGCATGCTTCTTGGTTTAATAAAACCTACAACAGGGCATATTAAAATTTTTGGAAGAGATTTTCAGAAAAACAAAATCGACATTTTACGAAAAATCGGTTCTTTGGTTGAATCTCCATCATATTATGGTCATCTAACTGGCTATGAAAATTTAGAAGCAATTCGTCGGCTTATTGATGTTTCTTCTGATCGTATAACCGAAGTTTTGAACATTGTACGCTTAAACAAAGCAGCGAATCGATTAACAAAAGAATATTCACTTGGGATGAAACAACGCCTAGGGATTGCTGCAGCACTCCTAAGTCAACCGGAACTGCTTATATTAGATGAACCTACAAATGGATTAGATCCAGCAGGTATTCAGGAAATCCGTGAATTAATTAAAGATTTGCCAAACCGATACGGAATGACAGTTGTTGTTTCCAGTCATCTGTTAAGCGAAATTGATCAAATGGCAACAAAAGTTGGGATTATTACAAACGGCCAGCTTCTATTTCAGGATGAAATTGAAGTTCTCAGAAAAAGAAGTAACCCTCGGCTAAAGATTGGAGTAAGCAATCCGCAATTAGCCGCAGGAATACTGAAAGAAAAAGGGTGGATAACGCACGTAGAAGCAGATTCACTCTGGGCCAATCAAACAGCCCCTGAAATTGCTTCAGAAATGAATACAACCCTGGTTGAGCACGGATTGTCAGTCTACCGGTTGGAAGAGCATAAGCGTTCCTTAGAAGATATATTTTTGGAAATTACCGGTAAGGAGGGGAGCCTGTGATCAAAAAACTTAT